>NZ_JBHVDD010000069.1:0-56371 GCF_042802995.1 Streptomyces sp. NPDC057438 | reverse complement strand
CGTCTCACCGTGCACGGTGAGACGGGCACGGTGATCCGCGGGGGCTGAGAGGGGTGAGCCGGGCGGGCTGGCCCCACCCGGCGGGTGCGGGTCGCGTGATGCCGCATCAAGCCAAAGTGGTCCCGGCCGCGTCGGGCGCCTTCCGGGATCGGTGTGCCGCTCCTATCCTCGTGCGCCAACAGTTACCGACGGTAATAAGGGGTGGGGTAGCGATGGGCGGCACCACACGCAGAGGGTTCCTGGGTACGGCCGCGGCCGCCGGCGGAGGGGTCAGCCTCGGTGCTCCCGGGCGGGCCGCGGCCCAGGACGGCTCCGCCGCGCGGACCGTGGCCGTACTGGGCGGGGGCGTCGCCGGGCTCACCGCCGCGCACGAACTCGCCGAACGGGGCTTCCGGGTCACGGTCTACGAACGCAAGGCGCTCGGCGGCAAGGCCCGCAGCATGGACGTGCCCGACAGCGGCAAGGGCGGCCGCGATCCCCTGCCCGGGGAGCACGGCTTCCGCTTCATCCCCGGCATCTACCACAACCTGCCCGACACCATGCGGCGCATCCCTTTCCCCGGCAACGCCAACGGCGTCCACGACAACCTCGTCGCCCCCAAGGAGATGCTGTTCGCCCGCTCCGGCGGCCGGGAGGACATCCGGATCCCCCTCCCCTGGCCCGGCAACACCCCTGCCGAACTCACCCCCGACGACATCCGCCGCGCCCTCACCTCGTTCCTGGACACCGTCCTCCACCTGCCCCTGCACGAGGCCCTCTACTTCGCCAACCGCCTGCTGGTCTTCCTCACCAGCTGCGACGAGCGCCGCGACGACACCTGGGAGCGGACGCCCTGGTGGGATTTCGTGCGGGCCGGACGCATGTCGTACGACTACCAGCGGATCCTCGCCGTCGGCATCACCCGGAACATCGTGGCCACCAAGGCGGAGGAGGCCAGCACCCGTACGGTCGGCACCCTGTTGGAGGCCTTCGCGTTCAACCTCCTCGGGCGGGGCGCGGACGGCCCCCTGGACCGGATCCTCAACGCGCCCACCAACGAGGCCTGGATCGACCCCTGGGTGACGTATCTGCGGTCGCTCGGAGTCGAGTTCCGCATCGGCTGGACCGTACAGGACCTGACGTTGGACTCGGGCCGTGTGGCCGGCGCCGTCGTACAGGACCCCGGCGGCGTCCGCCGGACCGTCACCGCCGACCACTACATCTCGGCCATGCCGGTCGAGCACGCCCGCCGCACCTGGAACGCCGCCGTGCGCGCCGCCGACCCCCAACTGGCCACGTGTGACCGGCTGGAGACGGACTGGATGACCGGCATCCAGTTCTATCTGACGGAACGCACGCCGATCCTGCACGGCCACCTCGACCTCATCGACTCCCCGTGGTCACTGACCGCGATCGCTCAGGCTCAGCACTGGCCGGGCCACGACTTCCCCTCGGACTTCGGCGACGGCACGGTCGCGGACTGCCTGTCCGTGGACGTCTCCGAATGGGACCGGCCGGGCATCCTGTACGGGAAGACGGCCAAGCAGTGCACGCGCGCCGAGGTCGCCCGCGAGGTGTGGGCCCAGCTGAAGGCGGCCCTCAACGACAGCGGCCGCACGGTCCTGAAGGACTCCGTGCTGCACTCCTGGTTCCTGGACCCGGCCGTGGACGGACTCGGCACCCCGAGCCCGGTCAACGAGGAACAGCTGCTCATCCACCCGGTGGGGACCTTCCATCTGCGCCCGCGGTCCGCCACGAGGATCCCCAACCTGTTCCTCTCCGGCGACTACGTGTCCGTGCCCATCGACCTGGCCACCATGGAGGGCGCCAACACCTCGGCCCGCCAGGCCGTCAACGCCCTGCTGGACAGCGTCGGTTCGGCCGCCGAGCGATGCACGGTCACCCCGCTGTACCGGGCACCGGAGTTCGAGCCGCTCAAACGGCACGACCGCACCCGGTACCTGCTCCGGCTGCCGAACCTCTTCGACGTCGGCTGACGACCGCCCGCCCGAACTCTGGGCGGGACTCAGCGCAGTACGCCTGCGGCCGGCGAGGGGGTGTCGTCTCCGGTCGGGCTGACGAGCCCCGTCCGGAAGGCGGCGATGACCGCCTGGACGCGGTCACGGAGTCCGAGTTTGGCGAGAATACGGGCGACATGGGTCTTCACCGTGGCCTCCGACAGGCTGAGGTGGTCGGCGAGTTCGGCGTTGTTCAACCCCTGGGCCAGCAGCCGCAGGACTTCGCGTTCCCGGGGAGTCAGTGCGTCCAGATCGCGGTGGCTCGCGGTGGTGGGGAAGTCGTGCCGCGCGAATCGTTCGACGAGACGGCGGGTGATGGCCGGGGCCAGCAGCGCGTCACCGGATCGGACCATGCGGACGGCGGCGACGAGGTGTTCGGGTGTCGTGTCCTTGAGGAGGAACCCGGCGGCCCCCGCGGACAGGGCGGCGTAGACGTACCGGTCGAGGTCGAACGTGGTCAGAATGATCACCTGTGGTGCCGGGTCCGTTCCGGTCAGGATGCGGCGGGTGGCTTCCAGGCCGTCCAGTTCAGGCATGCGGATGTCCATCAGGACCACATCGGGTCGGGTGCGGCGGACCGCGTCGACGGCTTCGTTTCCGTCGGCCGCCTCGGCGACCACGTCGATGCCGTCGGCCGTGAGGATCATCCGGAAGCCGGTGCGGACCAGTGCCATGTCATCGGCGATCACTACACGCGGCGCGCTGGTCACGAGGCCTCCAAGGGGATCAGTGCGGTGACGCGGTAGCCGTCGGCGCGATGTGGTCCGGTGCGCAGGGTTCCCCCGTAGACGGCGAGCCGCTCGCGCAGGCCGATCAGCCCACGGCCGGCTCCGGTGGAGCCGGCCGTGGCGCTGCCGGGGGTCCGGGACGTACCCGGTGTGCCGCCCGTGTCGGTGATTTCCACCAGGAGTCGGGTGGCCGCGTAGTCGACGGTGACCGCCGCGCTCGCGCCTGCCGCATGCTTGACCGCGTTCGTCAGCGCCTCCTGCACCACCCGGTAGGCGGCGAGTTCGATCCCGGACGGCAACGGACGTCGGTGCCCCGTCACCGTCAACTCGACCGGCATCCCCGTCCTGCCCACCCGTGCGACCAACGCCGGAAGTTGCCCCAGCCCGGGCTGTGGCGCCAGATCCACCCCGCCGGCCGGGTCCGGGCCGTCGGGACCGACAGGGACATCCGTGGTGAGCAGCCCCATGACGTGCCGCAGTTCGGTCATCGCCGCCCGGCCCCCGGCCTCGACCGCGAGCAGGGCCTCGCGGGCCTGGTCGGGGTGGGCGTCCATGACGGTGCGGGCGGCACCGGCCTGGATCACCATCACGCTGACGTGGTGCGTCACCACGTCGTGCAGTTCGCGGGCGATCCTGGCCCGTTCGTGGGCGACCGCGCGGCGCAGCGCCTCGGCCTGCTCCCGTTCCAGCGCGGACAGGCGCCTGTGGCCCTCCGCCGTTCTGAGCTTCCAGGTGCGCAGGCCGTCGGCCGCCACGACGATCGGGATCATGATCAGGTACGGGGCGTACCGGTCGGGGACCGTGGGCAACGCCGAGTCCGTCCCGACCAGCAGCACCGCCACCCCCACGCTCACCAGGGCGGGAACCCGGTGGGGGCTGTAGGCGGCGGCGCTGTAGGCGGCGACGACGCAGGCGTAGAAGGTGAGCCGGGGCGCCTCATGGGGCGTCACCACGACCGCGGCCAGCACGATCCACAGCACGGCGAGCGGATACCGGCGACGCAGCGTCAGGGGTGCCGAGGCGATGACGGCCACGATCACCGGACCGATCCACGCGCCGGGGACGGGTGCGGGACGGTCCCCTCGGTCGACGATGCCGGTCATGTTGTCGAGTACGTAGAGGACGGAGGCGACGCCGACGGCCAGCGCCGTCGCCGCGTCGAAGGCCCGGCCACGCCGGGTGGGCCGCGGCGGCGGACCTGTCGGGCGGATCAGCCGTGCGCACCACTCCCCCGGTCGCTCCGGTCTGACCCGCTCCAGTAGGCGGTCGGCCTTGGGCACCGTCGTCACCGGCTCATTCTCGCCGACGCCCCTGGCGGCGCCATCCGTCGTGGTGAGCACCGCGATCATCCGGGATACACCGCTCGACTACATCGCGAGGATGACGCCGTACGGCCTCGTCCCGGCGAGGTACCGAAGACCGCCCCGGCGGCCGACGTGCCCGGCTCCGCCCCGCTCCTAGCCTCCAGGGAACCGAAGTCGGCGACCGAGGAAGAGACGACCATGACCGTGCCCCTGACCCGACCGACCGTTCATGACCGCGACGACGACGCCCGAACCCCGGGCAGCCCCCCGGCGGCGTCCCGGAACAGGATGCTGCGCCGCGGACTGGCCACCCTCGCAGGGCTTCTCACGGTGGGCACGTGCGTGCCCGCCTCCGCCTCGGACGCGCCCACCGCGGCCGGCCACGCGCGACCCCCGGCCGTGGTGAACAGCACGCCGCGTCTGCCCGAGCCCACCGGCCCGCACCCGGTGGGCAGAACCTCCCTGTATCTGAAGGACGCCTCCCGTCCCGACCCGTGGGCCCCCGGCGTGAACGCGAGGGAGCTCATGATCTCCCTGTGGTACCCGGCACGGCCCTCGGGCGGGCGACCGGCCCCGTACATGACGCCGAAGGAGTCGGAGCTCCTCCTCCAGGACGGCGGCATCACCGATCTGCCGCCCGAGGTGCTGAGCACGACGCGAACCCACGCGATCAGCGACGCCGAACCGGCAGGACGCCGAAACGGCCTGCCCCTGATCGTCCTCTCGCCCGGCTTCACCAAACCCCGTGCCACGCTCAGCTCGCTGGCCGAGGACCTGGCGAGCCGCGGCTATGTGGTGGCAGGAATCGATCACACCTACGAGAACGTCGCGACCACCTTCCCCGACGGCCGGGTCGCCACCTGCGCCGCCTGCGAGGTCGACCATGACCAGGCTTTCTGGGACAAGCTGGTGACGGGCCGGGCAGCCGATGTCTCCTTCCTGCTCGACGAACTGACCGGGCCACGGCCGCGGTGGAAGGGCGCTCGGCTGATCGACCCGCACCGGATCGCGATGGCCGGCCACTCCGTCGGAGGCGCGAGCACCAGCGCCGCCATGCTCGCCGACCCCCGGATCCGCGCCGGGATCGACATCGACGGCACCACCCAGGTCCCGATCCCCGACAGCGGCCTGGCCCGGCCGTTCCTGTTCCTGGGCAGGCAGTCCACGTACACGCCGGGAGGCGGAGGCCCGGCCGTCACCTGGGAGCGCGACTGGAAGCACCTCACCGGGTGGAAGCGATGGCTCGTGGTCGCCGGCGCGCAACACGCCTCCTTCACCGACGTCGGACTCCTCGCGGAACAGCTCGGCCTCGACATCGGTGCCACCCTGCCCGCCGCGCGCACCTCGCAGATCACGCGCCGCTACACACGGGCGTTCTTCGACCTGCACCTCCACAACACGCCACAGCCCCTGCTGGACCGGCCGTCACCCCGGCACCCCGAAGTGGGCTTCTGTTCCGTGGCCACCGAACCCACCACGGAACAGTGCCCCGCCGGCTAACCGAGGGAGCTCAACCGGACCTGACGGTTCGGGTTGTCCCGGTTCGTGCCCACCAACTCCGTTAGGGCAACTGCCAGGCCAGCTCACGCCGCTGGATGATCGCCGGTGTCGGTCACGGCCCGTACAGGAGCTGACCGGCGTTCCCCACCGGTCCCGACGGCCCCCGGCGGGCCCTCCTCTCCAGGCACATCGTCGAGGCTGAGGTGGGATGTGGAAACGTCGTGCGAAGGGCTCACGGTAACCATGTGACGTGCGGACTCCATCGGCGTACCGACAGGGCCCGGCTCAAGCCCGGGTACGGCTGCCGTCGATACGTCTTGCAGTAGCAGGCAGAACGGTCCGACCGCCGGTGGTGACCGTCATGACTGGGAGCCGGGCACGCCGACACCGCGGCCGTAGGGTTCGCATGGGGCCGCAGTGCTTCGGACTCGAGTGTCGGAACGCGCAACTACGGAGTGACGGTCAGGAGGGTGGCGCCGACGATCTTGGTTCCGTCGCCGTAGCCGCCAGGCCGAGATGGGTGTGGTCCAGCACCGCCGCTCGTTCCTGTCCGTGTTGATATGCATCCGTGGTCGGGAGCGGCCGTGGCCCGGTCGTGGCGGCGGTAGCCGACGGTACATTCGCCCCGTTGCTGCGCCGCCGCGACGACCGTGGCAAAGGACGCCTCACAGTCGGGCAGGACGTATGACGCCGCCGGTCGCAGGTGGACCTCACTGCCGGTGGGAGAGAACAGTTCCTCGAACACGGCGGTTAGGTGCTGGCTTGGGGGATCTGAGCCAGCAGCAAGCCGGAGAGTTCTCCACTGATGATCACGTCGGCTCCGGGGCTGATGGGCCTGCTCGATGACGGTGAGCGGCCCCCGCGCAGTGCGGTGAGCCGCTCGGTGAGTCCGGTGGTGATCAGGCCGACGAGGGTGGAGACGTACACCAAATCTGCGCCGAACGCCCTGCCCGGGCAGTGGCATCGAACTGGGAATCAGCACACTTCGCGTCCAGTCTTTCTGACCAGCCCAGGCCTCGCCTTCCCGCGACGAGGCCTGGGCCTGCCGGGAAAACCGGGCCACGTCGCAGAGGACTTCTGCCGGCGCGTCTCGTATCCTCCCGGTCGCGGCTTACGCCGTGGGGGCTCGCTCAGGCGGGCTTGAGCTGCCATTGCTGGCAGTTGTTGTTCTGCCACGACCACTGTCGTACGTCGGCTCCATCGGCCGTGGAGCAGTCGGCGACATCGGCGACCTTGCTGGTGGCCTGATTGACGATCCGTACATATCCGCCACTCGTGGCGAGGAACCGGAACCGCTGGCAGGTGTTGTTCAGCCAGGACCACTGGCGCAGGTCCGCGCCGTCGGCCGAGGAGCAGTTCTCCGTGTCCAGCACCTTGCCGCTGGCGACGTTGACCAGGCGATGGGTGTCATCGCCCAGGTCCTCGAGGCGCCAGCGCTGGTTGTTGCCGCCGCCACACGTCCACTGCCGCACATTGGCCCCGTCGGCGCTCGAACTCCCGGCCACGTCAAGGCACTTGCCGCTGCCCCGGTTGACGACCGTGTACGTCGTCGAGGCGGACGACGGCTCCCCCGAGGGCCCGGCCGACGAGGCGCCGAGCCGCACCGGCGTACCGAGGTTCGGCGTACCGTCCGAGTTCCAGGTGAACTTCTGTGCCCGCGCGGTGCGGCCGTTGTCACAGCCGTCGCTCGCACTGTCGTTGGCGTGATAGACGATCCAGCTCTCGGTGCCGTCGGGCGAGTTGAAGAAGCCGTGGTGGCCCGGCCCGTAGACACCGTTCGCGTCGTTGCGCTGGAAGACCGGCGTGGACTTCTTCGTCCAGGAGGAGGAGGCCAGGGGGTTGGAGCCGGTCAACTCCAGCTGGCCGAGCTTGTAGTCGGGCGTCCAGCAACCGCTCGCCGAGTAGACGAGGAAGGTCCGGCCGCCCCGCTGGAGTATCTCCGGGCCCTCGTTGACCGTGCCTCCCGAGCGCTCCCAGGCGTGCGTGGGCGTGGAGATCGTCGAGAAGGAGCCGCTGACCGTGTACGGGTTGGACATCCGCGCGGCCACGAGGTTCTGTGTGCCACCGTTCGTGCTGCCGAACAGGTACAGGCTTCCGTTGATGGTCGCCACGCTCGGGTCGAGCATCCACGCACTGTTGAGCTGGTTCTTGTAGGTGTACGGGCCCATCGGATCCGAGCCGGCGCTCTCCAGGACGTGGGAGCGCTGGGTGGGGTTGTAGTCGGAGACGTTCTGGCCCGCGACGTAGTACAGGTACCAGCGTCCGTTCAGGAAGTGCAGTTCCGGAGCCCAGATGTTGCAGCAGCGCGAGGCCGCGTCACCCGTCCACACCTGGACGCTCGGCGCGGTCGAGAGGCCGGCGAGTGTCGGCGCCTTGCGGATGGTGATGGCGTCGGTCCAACTCGTCGTCACCAGGTAGTAGTTGCCGTTGTGGTAGGAGATCCAGGGGTCGGCGCCCTTCTGGGCCTTGACCGGGTTGGCGAAGGAGGCGGCGCTCGCCGAGGGCTGGCCCAAGGAAAGCGCGAGCAGGAGGGCCGCCAGCAGGGTCAGTAGGCGACGGGCCATCCGCTGCTCCAGTTCAGGAGGTTGATGCCGAGCTTCGGAGTGCCGTTGGCCTGGCCGTCGTAGTAGTGGTAGACGATCAGATCACTGTCCCCGTCCTTCATGATCGACTGTCCGCCGGGGCCGATGTACCGGCCGTGCGACTCCAGTACGGGCGTACCACCGTTGTTCATCATGGCGACGCCGTTCTTGTCGCGGTACGGGCCGGTGATGCTGGTGGCCCGGCCGACCTTGACCTTGTACGTGGAGTTGACGCCGGCGCAACAGGTGTCGTACGAGGCGAACAGGTAGTAGTAGCCGTTGCGTTTCACGATGTACGGGGCCTCGACGGCCCCGGTGCTGGTGGGGCCGGAGGCGAGCGAGTAGCGGGTGACGTTGGACGAGAGCTGCTTCCCGGTCGACGGGTTGATCTGGATCATCTTGATCCCGGTCCAGAAACTGCCGAAGGACAGCCACCACTTGCCGTCGTCGTCCACGAAGAGGTTCGGGTCGATGGCGTTGTAGTCGTTCGACGACCTCGACGTGTAGACGATGCCCTGGTCGGTCCAACTGCCCGGCCGGCCGGTCGTCGACGTCGCCAGCCCGATGGCCGAGTTCTGTGACCGGAAGGTCGAGACGGAGTAGTACATCAGGTACTTGCCGCCGTGGAACGAGATGTCGGGCGCCCAGGCCTCCGGCACGGAGGAGTAGGTGCGCCACCAGCCCGGCCTGCTGGAGAAGGCGTCCGCGCCGCCGCTGAACGCGATGCGGTCGGCGGACGCGCGGTTGCTGATGCCGCCGCCGGTGGCGTACAGCAGGTACTGACCCGACGATGTGCGGATCATCGTCGGGTCGTGGACCACTGTCGCGCCGGTGACGGTGCCCGGGTTCGGGTACGCGGACGCCGAGCTCGGGACGAGTGCGAGCAGGATCGCCGCGGGGACGGCCAGGAGAGCGGTTCTGCGGGTGGTTCTGCGAGTGCCTGTGCGGGAGGTGAGGCTCACGCGGATCCTCCTTGCGTGGGGGGAGAGAAACGGCCCGTAGGACGGTTCGGCATGCTCTGAGCGCTGAGTGCACTCGGCCTGCATGTTCGACAGGGTGAACAACGGTCACACCTTCGAACCGGAAGGTAGAATCGAACCCCTTGCGCGTCAAGCGTTCGCGCAGCAACTCCCCTCCCACGGTCATCGAATCGCGTGCGACAACTCACCCCGTCGCGCGGGTCACTCGACACCTCCCGGGTGAAGCCGCTCCTCCCAGGCACCGACCTGCTCTCGCAGCCGGGCGGCGCAGCGGCCCCACGGCCCTCCGCCGCACCGGGAGGATGACACCTGCACCCCGTGCACGACCTCGCCGTCCGGCACGTACCCCCAGTGCCCCGGCAAGCCCGTTCAGGTCCCGGCCCGTTCGGCGGGGCACGTCGCTCCGCCTCACTGCTCCACCGTGCGTCACGTGAACGCCTCCGGAGTTCCGATCACCGGGCACATCACGCTCCAGCAGACCGCCCCTCACTGCCCTGCCAGCCCCGTATGCGCCACCCCCTTCACAATCTGCCGCTGGAACAGCGCGAAGACGATCAGAAGTGGCAGGCCGGCCATGACGACCGACGCCATCATCTGCTCGTAGCGGAGGCCATAGGACGTCTGGACGTTGACCAGACCCACAGGAAGCGTCATGCCGCCCGGATCCGTGGTCACGAGGAACGGCCAGAGGAAGTTGTTCCAGGTCGAGATGAACGTGAAGATGCCAACCGCCGCCAGGACCGGACGGGACAGGGGCATCACGATCGTCCAGAAGACGCGCCAGCGGCCGGCGCCGTCGACGAAGGCCGCTTCCCCAGTTCGCGGGAGACACCGTCGAAATACTTGACCAAAATGAACACCACGGCCGGGACGGCTACTTGGGGCAGGATCACACCCCAGTAGGTGTCGACCAGCCCCAGTTGCACCATCTCCGCGAACAGGTCGACGGTTCACGCAGACATCCACACAGCGGGCCGGTGGCGGCCGTCCGCCCGGGTGGCCGAAAATCGCAGCATCCCAGAACTGGGGGACGCCGCCACCGGCCGACCAGTGGCGGTCGCCCCTCGCGGGCCGACGATGCCAGCGACCTGGAGGCCATGTATGAGTATCCGCGTGAGATGGCGTGGCGGGCGGGTCCGGCGGTGGCCCAGCGTTCATGAGCCGTGACCTGCCCCGGCACGCCGGGTCAAAAACGAACGGTATCCCGCCCTCGCTCCTCGCCCCACCGGCGCGGCCGGACTTCGCCTCCACAGGCTCGGCAGAGCGGCCACCTAGCCGAGGAAACTCAAGCGGACCTGACGGTCGGGATTGTCCCTGTTCGTGTCCACCAGGCACACCGACTGCCATGTCCCCAGTTCCAGCCTCCCGGCGATGACCGGCAGGGTGGCGTGGGGTGGCACGAAGGCGGGGAGGACGTGGTCGCGGCCGTGGCCGGGGCTGCCGTGGCGGTGCTGCCAGCGGTCGTCGGCGGGGAGGAGTGTGCGGAGGGCGGCGAGGAGGTCGTCGTCGCTGCCGGCGCCCGTCTCGATGACGGCGATGCCGGCCGTGGCGTGCGGGACGAAGACGTTGAGCAGACCGTCCCGCCCGGCCGCCGCCTCGCGGAGGAAGGCCTCGCAGTCGCGGGTCAGGTCGACGACCCGCTCGCGCGATCCGGAGGCGACGTTCAGGACTCGGGTGGTGAAGGCGTCGGACATGCCTCCATCGTCGCGCACCCGTGGGCGCGGCGCGGAAACGACCGGTCCGCCCCGGCGCCCGAGGTGCCCGAGCACACTCCGTCGCGGGGAAGATCCGCGCCCCGGCCACTGTTCGTAGAAACGTGAACAACACGCGCGAGGTCGAGGTCGTCGTCATCGGCGCCGGCCAGGCAGGTCTGGCCGGCGCCTATCACCTGCGCCGGACCGGCTTCGAGCCGGAGCGCGACTTCGTGGTGCTGGACCACGCCCCGGTCCGGGCGGCGCCTGGCAGTTCCGCTGGCCTTCACTGACGTACGGCAAGGTGCACGGGATGCACGCGCTGCCCGGCATGGAACTGACGGGAGCCGACCCGGCGCGGCCGTCCGCCGAGGTCGTCAGCGCGTACTTCGACTCGTACGAGCGCGCGTTCGACCTGCGGGTACGGCGTCCCGTGGACGTGCGCGCCGTGCGGGAGGGCGAGGGTGGGCGGCTGTTGGTGGAGACCTCGGCCGGTACGTGGTCGACCCGGGCGCTGATCAACGCGACGGGCACCTGGGACCGGCCGTTCTGGCCGCGCTACCCCGGTCAGGAGACCTTCCGGGGGCGGCAGTTGCACACCGCCCAGTACCCGGGCCCCGAGCGGTTCGCGGGGCTGCGGGTGGTCGTGGTGGGCGGGGGCGCGTCAGGCACGCAGCACCTGATGGAGATCGCCCCGTACGCCGCCTCGACGACATGGGTGACGCGGCGCCCGCCCGTCTTCCGCGAGGGTCCGTTCGACGAGGGCGCGGGACGGGCGGCCGTGGCCATGGTGGAGGAGCGGGTGCGGCGGGGCCTGCCGCCGAAGAGCGTGGTGTCGGTGACGGGTCTGCCGCTCAACGACGCCGTCCGGCAGGGCCTCGCGGACGGCGTCCTGGACCGGCTGCCGATGTTCGACCGGATCACGCCCGACGGCGTGGAGTGGGACGACGGCCGCCGTGTGGACGCCGATGTCATCCTCTGGGCGACCGGCTTCCGCGCCGCCGTCGACCATCTGGCGCCGTTGCGGCTGCGCGAGCCCGGTGGCGGCATCCGCGTCGACGGCACCCGCGCGATCGCCGACCCCCGCGTCCACCTGGTCGGTTACGGCCCCTCGGCCAGTACCATCGGCGCCAACCGTGCGGGCCGGGCCGCGGTACGGGACATCAGGCGACTCCTGGCGGGCGAGCCGGTCGCCGCCGTCTGACACCCCGAGCCGGCGCGTCGGGACTCAGCCGGCCGCCTGCGAGGCGGGCGGAGTGCTCGCCGCGACGGACGGCGACGGCTTCCTCCGGTTCTGGTTGAACTCGGCGACATTGCGCAGGTGTTCCTGGTAGTTCGCCGTGAACCGCGTGTCGCCCGGCTTGACCGTGACGAAGTACAGCCAGTCGCCCGACGTCGGGTTGACCGCCGCGCGCATCGCGGCCACGCCCGGGTTGGCGATCGGCGTGGGCGGCAGGCCCATGCGCCGGTAGGAGTTGTACGGGCTGTCGATCTTCGTGTCGTTCACGCTGGTGTCCAGCGTGGAGCGGTTCAGTGCGTAGTTGATGGTGGAGTCCATCTGCAGCGGCATCCCGCGCTCCAGCCGGTTGAAGACGACCCGGGCCACCCGGCCCATGTCCTCCTCGGTGGCCGCCTCGGCCTGGATGATGCTCGCGATCGTGACCGCCTGGTAGACGTTCATCGCGTTGCGCTGGGCCCCGGCCGTGACCTGCCCCCCGTTGAACCTCTTGTTCGCGGTCTCGACCATGGATGCCAGCAGGGACTCGGGAGTCGCCTTCTCCGGCACGGGGTACGTCGCCGGGAACAGATAGCCCTCCGGATTGCCCTCGGCGTCGGCCGGAAGCGTCAGCTTGGCCTTGGCCAGGGACTTCTTGGTCGATCCCGCGGGCAGGGCGAGGGCCTTGTCGACGGCTTCGTAGACCTGGCCGGAGCGCCAGCCCTCCGGGATCACCAGTGACGCGGGGCGCTCGGCCGCGCCGCCACCGCTCTCCACGCTCAGCAGCGGCACCGCCACGGCGGTGGCCGCCACGACGGCCCCGGCCGCGATGAGGGCGGCCCGGCCCCGACGCGTCAGTCGAATCGTGCTCCGTGGCGGAGTGTTCATCTGCATGCGGGCACGGTAACCCGCATATCACCGCAAACCTGGCATAACCCGGCATATCTTCATCTTGTCGGCTCCAGTTTCGGGACCTCGACCACCTCACGGCCCGGCGTACGCCGCGCGTCGCGCCGGACGAGCGCCGCGTACCGCCCGCCCCTCTCCATCAGCTCCTCGTGGGTTCCGCGCTCCACCGCACGGCCGGCGTCCAGTACGACGATCTGGTCGGCATCCCTGACCGTGGAGAGGCGGTGGGCGATGGTGACGGTGGTGCGATGGGCGGAGAGCGCGTCGATGGCCTGCTGCACCGCGTGTTCGGTGCGGGTGTCGAGGGCACTGGTCGCCTCGTCGAGAATGAGGACCGGCGGGTCGCGCAGGATGGTGCGGGCGATGGCGAGGCGCTGCTTCTCACCGCCGGAGAAGCGGTGTCCGCGTTCTCCGACGACCGTGTCGTAGCCGTTGGGCAGTGCCGCGATGTGGTCGTGGATCTGGGCAGCCCGCGCCGCCGCGTGCAGTTCCTCGTCGGTGGCGTCCGGCTTGGCGAAGCGCAGGTTGTCGGCGACCGAGGCGTGGAAGAGGTACGTCTCCTGGGAGACGACTCCGATGCCACGGGCCAACGTGTCGAAGTCGAGGTCCCGCACGTCGACCCCGTCCAGGGTGACCCGACCGCCCGTGACGTCGTAGAGCCTCGGCACCAGAGCGCCGAGTGTGGACTTGCCGGCACCGGTCGGCCCCACGACGGCGAGGCTGCCGCCGGCCGGGACGGTGAGGTCGATGCCGTCGAGGATCGGGCGCCGACGGGCTTCGCCGACGCGCTCGCCGTCGCTGCCGCGCGGGCCGTCGTCGCCGATCTCGCCCCTGCCACCCCGCTTGCCGTCGTCGCCGATCTCGCCCTTGCCACCCCGCTTGCCGTCGTCGCGACGGCCGCGCCTGGCACGCCTGGCGTCGTCGCCGTCATCGCCATGGTCGGCGTCGTAGCGGAACTCGACGTTCTCGAAACGGACCTCTCCCTTGACCCGGTCGAGGTGGACGGGGTTCTCGGGCTCGGTGATGTCGATGGGCAGGTCGAGGTACTCGAAGATGCGCTGGAAGAGGGCGAGCGAGGCCTGGATCTGGACGCCGGTGGACAGCAGGCTCACCGTCGGCCGGAACAGGTTCTGCTGGAGCGAGACGAAGGCCACGAGCGTGCCGACCGAGACGGACGGGCCACCCAGTTGCAGGGCCACACCGGCACTCCAGTAGATGACGGCGGGCATCGCGGACATGACGACGGTGATGACGGCCATCCGCCAGCGCCCGGCCATGTTGGACCTGACCTCCAGGTCGACGAGCCCTTCGGACTCCTCGGCGAAGGACTTGGTGAGCGAGTCGGCGCGGCCCATGGTGCGTCCGAGCAGGATGCCGCTGACGGACAGCGACTCGGTGACCGTCGCGGCCATGGCGGCCATCTGGTTCTGGCGCTGGGTGGTGATCTTCTTGCGTTCGTTGCCGACCCGGCGGCTTATCCACACGAACAGCGGCAGCAGGAGCAGGGTGACCACGGTGAGCCGCCAGTCCAGAGCGACCATCGCCACGACGGTGGCGACCACGCTGGTGGTGTTGGAGACCAGGGAGGTGGCGGTGGAGGTGACGGTCGCCTGCATGCCGCCGATGTCGTTGGCGATGCGGGACTGGACCTCGCCGGTGCGGGTCCGGGTGAAGAAGGCGAGCGACATGCGCTGCAGCCGGCCGTAGACGGCCGTGCGCAGATCGTGCATCACGCGCTGGCCGACGGTCGTGGAGATCAGCGTCTGCAGGACGCCGAAGATGCTGGTGAGGACCGCGCTCAGAATCATGCCCAGCGCGAGCAGGCTCAACAGACCGGTGCGGCCCTCGGGGATCGCTGTGTCGAGTATCTCCTTGAGGAGAAAGGGCGTGGCGACCGACGCGAGCGAGGCGGCCCCGACGAGCAGGCCGACGATCGCGAGCCGGCCACGGTAGGGGCGGAAGAGTTTCAGGATGCGGCGTACCTGGCGTGGCTGTTCCGGCGCGGGGCCGGACAGCACCCAGGTGGGTTCATGGTCGGGACGCATGAGCTCCTACGGGAGGTGAGACGGCGGGACGAGTGAGCCGTGGACCGGTTCACGGAGCCTAACTCATTGTTACCTATACTCACAATGAACATGGTCCTGATATTGTTCCCGTATGACCACCCCCGACGCCGACGGGCCGCTCGCCGAGCAGTTGCTGCGGCTCACCCGCCGTGTGCACCGCATCCAGAAGCGCCACCTCCAGCAGAGCGGGTTGGAGATCACCCCGGCACAGTCCCGGCTGCTGCGCACTCTGGCGCACTACGACACGCCACCGCGCATGGCCGATCTGGCCGAGCGACTGGAGGTCGTTCCCCGGGCCGTGACGACCCTGGTCGACGCGCTGGAGGAGAGCGGCCGGGTGCGCCGGGTACCGGATCCCACCAACCGGAGGGTGATCCGGATAGAGGTCACGGACGACGGCCGCACGGTGCTGCGGGAACTGCACCACGCACGGCGGTCGGCGGCGGCGGAGATCCTGGCCCCGCTGTCCGACGATCAGCGGGGGGTACTCGGCGGGCTGCTCGACACACTGATCGACGGGGCGCCGGTGGCGGAGCGGCGCTGCTGAGTTGCGGGGGCGCGGAAAGACGAGTCGCGGGCACGCGAAAAGGCCCGGAGCGGAGTGCCGCGCCGGGCCTTTCGTATGCGCGAACCCTTCGCACGGGTCGTGGGGGCGGGTGGCGAGGGCGGGTGCGGTGCGCGCGAGGTCGCAGGACGGGCGGTCAGCTCACCTCGGGCGCGGGCTCCCTCGCCTCGGTCTTGGAGAGCGCGGGTGCCCCTGTCCTCGCGGGGGCCTCGGCTCCGTCGGTGGAGGTGGTGGAGGCGGCGGAGGTCTCGGCGGCTTCGGACAGGGGCCGGGTCGGCGAGCTCGCGGTCGCGTCCGTGGCGGGCTCGTCGTCCTCCTCCACGAACTTGATCTCCCCATCGAGCATCTTCTTCGCCCGGTCGGTGTCCAGTGCCCCCTCCCACTTCGACACCGCGAAGACGGCGACGCAGTTGCCGAGGAGGTTGGTGACGACACGCATGGAGTCCATGATGCGGTCGACACCGAGCAGGAGCGCGACGGCTCCGGCAGGGATGGCGCCGAGCGAGGAGGCCGTGGCCGACAGGGCGAGGAAGGCTGAACCGGGGATGCCGGCCATGCCCTTGCTCGTCAGCATCAGCACCAGGATGACGGTGATCTGCTGGCTCAGACTGAGGTCCACGCCCACGGCCTGCGCGATGAACAGCGTGCCGATGGAGAGATAGATGGAGGCGCCGTCGAGGTTGAAGGAGTACCCGGTGGGCAGTACCAGACCCACGGCATCGTCGCGGGCGCCGGCCTGCCGCAGCTTCTGCATCATGCGCGGCATGACGCTCTCGCTGGAGGCGGTGCCCAGCGCCAGCAGCATCTCCGCCCGCGTGTAGCGGACGAACTTCCACAGGCTCAACCCGGTCATCAGCTTCAGCGCGACGCCCAGCAGCACGAGGAAGACGAGCGCGACGGCGTAGCACAGGACGATCAGCTTGGCGTAGGTCTTCATCACGCCGAGGCCGTACTCGCCGACGAGGTGGACCATCGCGCCGAACACGGCGAGGGGGGCCAGCTTCATGACGAAGCCGACGATCGCGAAGATGACCTCCTGGGCCTGTTCGACGGCGGGCAGGATCTTGGGCACCTTGGTGTGGCCGAGGTGCAACAGCGCGGCGCCGACGAGGCAGGCGAGCACGAGCACCTGGAGCAGCGAGTTCTCGGCGAACGCGCCGATCGCGCTCTGCGGCAGCGCGTTCAGGATGAACTCGCCCGTCGTCGGCAGGTCACCGCCGGCGGTCTTCGCGTCGACCGCCGAGGCGTCGAGTTTCGAGGGGTCGACGTTCATGCCCGAACCGGGGCCCACCACGTTGGCGGCGATCAGGCCGATGAGGAGTGCGGCCGTCGAGGCCACCTCGAACCAGATCAGGGCCTTCAGCCCGATCCGCCCGAAGGCCCTGAGGTTGCCGGCCTTGGCGATACCGACGACGACCACACAGAACACCAGCGGCGAGATGACCGTCTTGATGAGGCGGATGAAACCGTCGCCGAGCGGCTGAAAGGTGGAGGCCGTGTCCGGCCACAGCCTTCCGACGACGATTCCGAGCACAAGCGCCACTCCGACTTGGGCGAAGAGCGAGGTACGCAGCATGCGTGCGACGCGACGCGGCTGGGACGGTACGGGCTGCGGCACGGGCACTCCTCCGAAGGAACTTTCTGTGATGCGGAAAAGCACTTCCGCGTCGATCACTATCGGGGAATCGTCGCTCGCGAGGAAGACCCTCGTGTTTCGCCTCTGTAAATCATCGAACAGACGTCACATCGCACGCATTCGGCGTCAACAGCCCATCCGGTGCTCCGTCAGCACTCCCTGTACGGGGACCAGCGACCGGTCGTGGTGGCCGTCCCATCCGTAGGTCCGATAGCGCTCGCTCGTCGTGCCGACCGCCTGCCGCTGGTCGCGCGGCACGTTCGCCGTGTCCGTGGCATTCCCCGTGCAGGTGTCGTCGAGCCGGGACCGCTCCGTGCGCCGGCCGGATCACCGCTCGGTGATCGTCGCCAGGTCGCCGAGCGTGAGCACGGTCCGCAGCCGGTCGCCCGTGCCGGGCGTCGTCGTTCCGTCCATCGTGTACGACCGTCGGACAGGCCCCGCCCGTCAGCGTGGCCGCGCACGGCCGGTCGTGCGAGATGACGGTCGCCGAAGCCCGGAGAACGCAGATGGCCGAGGCGTTCGACCCGACGGCCCCTCACCTTGCCGTCCAGCCGCAGGACGACCTTGCTCCACCGCTTTCCGCAGGGGTCGCTCCGGCGGACATGGACACGAAGATCCGGCTTCTCATGGCAGGCGTTTCACGGCGAGCGGGGGTTCCGCCACAACGCCCTCTCCGGCCACGAGGGCGCGGCTGGTCTCACGCCTTCAGCGCCGCCCTGTCCCCCATGACGATCACCGGGTGCCGTGCGGGATCGAGTGTGCGCAACAGGTACTCCATCCCCGACTTGGACAGGCTGACGCAGGCCGAGGTACCGCTGCCGTGGTCCATGTGCAGCCAGATGCCGCCGCCCTTCGACTGGCCCTCAGGACGTGTCGGGTCGATCGGCGAGGTGCCCTTGACGCGGTTGTAGTCGATGGCGATCACATAGTCGAAGTCGTGCCAGTGCGACTTGGCCCAGTAGTGCGGTGCCTGGAACGACGCCGACCGGCTGTACGGGAGTTTCGCGCCGGGATCGGCGAGTACGCCACCCGCGTCGCTGAGCGTGAACACACCGACGGGGCTGCGCTTGTCGCCCTCCCGGTGGTCGGGGGTCCACCCCTTCTTACCGTTGTGGCCCTCCCAGCTGCGGGTCTTCTTCCAGACCGAGCCGCTCTTGGTGTACAGCACGACCGTCGCGTCGGCGTCGTCCACGCCCTTCCCGTACACCGCCACGACCTGGCGGGACTCGGCGGGGATCTGCTTCTGCAGGCGGTCGCCGACGTCCGGGATCCGCGTGGGATCCTCGGTCCGCTCCTCGGAGCGGTCGGTCCCGCCGGACTTCTCGGCGCCCGCGTCCGAGGTGGTCGCGTGCTGCGTGCCGTCCGAACCGCCGCATGCCGCCAGCGACATCACCAGGGCGCCACAGACCACGACCGCGAGCCGGACACGACCCGCGCCCCTCGTCACACCCGCGTCGTACGCCCGGCGCGCGTCCCCGTTGTACGCCCGGTGCGCGTCCGCTCCGTGCGCCCGGTGCGCTCGCCGCGCGTCCGCGTCACCCGCCCCGCCGGTTCGTCCCCGCATCGTCCCGCCTATTCGCATGCTGTCCATCGTCGCACCGCTCACCGGACGGAAGCCCGCACCGACCCGCGCGCCGGGCCTCGCCCGGGCGGTCCAGGCCGAAACTTTGCCCGGGACCGGAAAACCGTTTGCTTCCGACCGTGCCGCGACGCGAACCTTTCACGGCCGGTCGTCGGACTCACGGCCCCGTTGACGGCCGGTCGTCGGACCCACGGGTCCTTCTCCCCACTTCGCCTCACCCCTCCCCCACCCTGACACGAGCCTCTGGGACGTCATGCAGATTCAAGACCTTCCGTACGCAGACCCGGGCGTGCCGGACGCACGCTCGGGTCCACGATTCTTGTGGTGGCTCGGACGGAATCAACTCGGCGGTCAGTTCAAAGCGCTGGCATGGGGGTTACTGCACTTCACCTCCGTGGCCGCGCTGCCGTTCTGCGTCGGCTTCGCCATCCAGGCCGTGGTCGACCGCTCCGGCGCCCGGCTCACCCTCGCGGGCGTGGCACTGGTGCTGTGCGGGTTCACCATCGCACTGGGCGACACCTTCCTGCACCGCTCCGCCGTCACGAACTGGATCACCGCGGCAGCGCGCGTCCAGCAGTTGCTGGCCCGCAAGACGGCCCGGCTCGGCTCGGCGCTGACACGGCGGGTGGCCGCCGGTGAGATCGTCGCCGTCTCGACCGGTGACGTCGAGAAGATCGGCTGGTTCGTCGAGGCCGTCTCCCGGTTCACGGCCGCGGCCCTCACCGTGGTGCTCGTCTGTGTCGGCCTGGTGGTCTACCAGCCCGCGCTCGGCATCGTCGTCGCCGTCGGCGTCCCCGTCCTCGCTCTGTCCGTACTGCCGTTGCTGCCCCGCGCGACCCGGCGGGCCGACTTCCAGCGCGAGAAGGCGGGCCGCGCCACCGAGTTGGCCTCCGACACGGTGGCGGGCCTGCGCGTCCTGCGTGGCATCGGCGGTGAGGACCTCTTCCTCGACCGCTACCGCCGGGCCTCCCAGGAGGTCCGCCACGCCGCCGTGCGCAGCGCCCGTATGTGGGCCCTCATCTCCGGCCTGCAGGTACTGCTGCCCGGGCTGCTGATGATCGCCGTCGTCTGGCACGGCGTGGGTCTCGCCCGCGACGGCCGGATCACGATCGGCGAACTGGTCACCGTGTACAGCGCGGTCATGCTGCTCGCGTATCCGCTCCGGCACTTCGAGGAGATCGCAATGGCGTACTCCTTCTCCCGTCCGTCCGCCAAGAGGGCCGCCGGAGTGCTGTCGCTGGACCGGGCCACGGACACCGACGGGGTTCGCGGGGCCGCGGTCTCCACCGGTGACCTGTACGACCCGTCGACCGGGCTGCTCGCGCCCGCCGGCTGTCTCACCGCGGTGGTGTGCGGCGACCCGGACGCGGCCGGGCGGCTGGCGGAACGGCTGGGCGGCCACGCCGCCGAGGAAGGCACCTCCGTGTTGCTCGACGGCGTACCGCTCGACGAACTGCCCCTCGACTCCGCCCGTACCGCCGTTCTCGTCCAGGACAAGGACCCGGTGCTGCTCTCCGGCACGCTGCGCGAACTCCTCGACGTCCCCGCCTCCGGTGAGGTCACCGCCGAGGAGGCGCTTGCCGCCGCCCAGTGCGGTGACGTGCTGGAGGCCCTGATCCAGGGGTCGCTCGACGCCGAGGACGCGATGGACGCGCGGATCACCGAGCGTGGCCGGTCCCTGTCCGGCGGCCAGCGCCAGCGCCTCGCACTGGCCCGGTCCCTGATCACGGACCCGGGCGTGCTGGTCCTGGACGAACCGACCTCCGCCGTCGACTCGCACACCGAGGCCCGGGTCGCCGACGGCATCCGCTCGCTGCGGGCGGGGAGCACGACGGTCGTGTTCACCTCCTCGCCCCTTCTCCTCGACCTCGCCGAACGTGTCGTCCTCGTGCACGAGGGCAAGGTCGCGGCGGTCGGCCGGCACCGCGACCTCGTGCGCGACGAACCCCGGTACCGGGTCGTCGTCACGCGCGAGACCGACGAGGAGACCGCCTCGGCCGGCAGACCCGAGGAGAAGACCGTGCGCGCCGCCGGAGCCGCCTTCGCGGGTCGGTCGGCGGACCGCAGGACCGCCCTCAGCGACGTACTGGACGAACTGGAAGAAATCGAGGAGACCGCATGATCGGCGTGGCGCCCCCGGCCTACGACCCGGCCGCCCCGACGACGGCGAGCACCCTGCCCGTCGGCGCCCCCGCGACCGTACGCGCCTACGTGGCCGAGCTGTTCCGCAGGCACCGCCGGGCCTTCGTCGTGCTCATCACCGTCAACACGATCGCCGTGGTCGCCTCGATGGCGGGCCCCTATCTGCTCGGCGCCCTCGTGGAACGCGTCTCCGACGGGGCCCGCGAACTCCACCTGGAACTCACCGCGACCATCTTCGTCGTCGCCCTCCTCGTCCAGGCCGCCTTCGTACGGGAGGTCCGGCTGCGCGGGGCCATGCTCGGCGAGCGGATGCTGGCCGACCTCCGCGAGGACTTCCTCGTCCGGTCGGTCGGACTGCCGCCGGGCGTCCTGGAACGCGCCGGCACGGGCGACCTGCTCTCCCGCATCACCACCGACATCGACCGGCTCGCCAACGCCATGCGCGAGGCCGTGCCCCAGCTGGCGATCGGCGTCGTGTGGGTGGCCCTCCTCCTCGGCGGGCTCGCCGTGACCGCGCCCCCGCTGGCGCTCACCGTGCTGCTGGCCCTGCCGCTGCTGGTGCTCGGCTGCCGCTGGTACTTCAAGCGTGCCCCCTCCGCCTACCGCTCGGAGTCCGCCGGGTACGCCGCCGTCGCCGCCGTGCTCGCGGAGACCGTGGACGCCGGCCGCACGGTCGAGGCCCACCGCCTCGGCACTCGTCGCATCGAGCTGTCGAACCAGCGCATCCGGGAGTGGACCGCCTGGGAGCGGTACACCTTGTGGCTGCGGTCGGTGCTCTTCCCGGTCATCAATCTCACGCACACCACCGTTCTCGGTTCGGTGCTGATCGTCGGCGGGGTGTTCGTCCTGCAGGGCTGGATCGGCCTCGGCCAGCTGACCACCGGCGCGCTCATCGCCCAGATGCTCGTGGACCCCCTCAACCTGATCCTCCGCTGGTACGACGAGCTGCAGGTCGCCGAGGTGTCGCTGGCCCGCCTGGTCGGTGTGCGGGACATCGAGCCGGACGCGGGTGACCCGGCCGTGACCCCCGACGGACGCCATGTCCACGCCGACCAAGTGCGCTTCGGGTACCGCGAAGGCGTCGACGTCCTGCGCAAGGTGTCCCTGGAGGTCGCGCCGGGCACCCGGCTCGCCCTCGTCGGCCCGTCCGGCGCGGGCAAGTCGACCCTGGGCAGGCTCCTCGCCGGGATCTACGCCCCCCGCGACGGCCGCGTCACCCTGGGGGGCGCCGAGCTGTCCCGGATGCCCGCCGAGGACGTCCGCTCCCATGTGGCACTGGTCAACCAGGAGCACCACGTGTTCGTCGGCTCGCTGCGCGACAACCTGCTCCTCGCCCGCACGGGCGCTCAGGATGCCGAGCTGTGGGCGGCGCTGGGTGCCGTCGACGCCGACACCTGGGCACGGGCGCTGGAGGAGGGGCTGGACACCGAGGTCGGCTCCGGCGGGTTCGCGCTCACCCCCGCGCAGGCCCAGCAGATCGCGCTTGCCCGGCTGGTCCTCGCCGACCCGCACACGCTGGTCCTGGACGAGGCGACCTCGCTCCTCGACCCGCGCGCGGCCCGCCATCTGGAACGGTCCCTGGCCCGTGTCCTCGACGGCCGCACCGTCGTCGCCATCGCCCACCGCCTGCACACCGCCCACGACGCCGACGTCATCGCCGTCGTCGAGAACGGCCGTGTGAGCGAACTGGGCAGCCACGACCAGCTGGTCGCGGCGGACGGCGCGTACGCCGCCCTGTGGAGGTCGTGGCACGGCTGACGGTCGCGGGGGCGTGCCCGGCACGGCTGACGGTCGCGCCGGCCTGCCCGGCGCGGGTGCGGTGCCCACGGCCGGGAAGGGCCCCCGGCCCGGGCCCGCACCGTGGGCGGTCGCGGAGCCGTGGGCACCGCGGCACCCGCGCCGGGCCCTGGAGAAAAGGGGCGGGATGGGGCCGCGGCCCCATGGTCCGGCGGCTGCCGGCCCCCTGCCGTTGCGCTTTGCCGAACGCGAGTGGAAGGCTGGTGGTGGGCACTGATTCGGGGGACGCCCGTGAACCGCCCGGTTCGCGGGGTCCGGGCCGTCGCCCAGCGGTCCGCGCGCCCACCGCCGCCGAGCGGTGGCACCGGGCCCGTCCCACCACTGGAGGTACCCGTGGACAGAGTCGGCGGTTGGGGAGACGACGTCTACCAGCCAGACGGATCCGAGGTCCAGGACGACGCGGGGCTGCTGGACGCCGAGGACACCCTGCTCGCCGACGGTGTGCCCGACCCGCTCGACCGGGGCTGGTCCCCACCGGAGCGGCCGTGGGCGGTGGAGCACACCGGTGTGACGGCGGCGGAGCGGCTGCGCGGCGAGACCCTGGAACAGCGCCTCGCCGAGGAGCTCCCGGACATCTCCTACCCCGACGGTGACGGTATCGGCGACTCCCAGGACACCGACGGCGAGCCCCTGGACAACGAGGTGGGCGCGCTGCGCTCCGGTCGTCTCGTCGCTCCCGACGAGGGCGCGCACGAGGACGAGGAGAGCGGACTGATCGCCAGCGACGTGGGCATCGATGGGGCAGCCGCCTCCGCCGAGGAAGCGGCGATGCACATCGTGGACGAGGACTCCCTGTCCGGCTGACCGGGCCCGCGACGGCTCGGCCCGGGCCGGTCGGCGCCTCAGATCACGTTCAGTGCCGCCGCCGCGCCCACGCCGCCGAGCACCATGAACACCGGCATCAGCACCCGCAGCTCCACCCAGCTGCCGGCCCGGAACCGCATGGCCTTCGGCGGGCCCAGGGGGTACCAGCGCTTGCGCCCGATCGGTATGGGCCACAGGACCGGGCAGCCCGACACGGTCAGCGAGTCCCCGATGTCGTGTACCAGCGCGCCGAGCACGATCGGCAGCCCGAGCCACAGATACTCCTGACCCGGCTGGGTGAACAGCCAGTCCGCCCCGTTGCCCGGCTTGTCCAGGACGCCCGCGATGATCCAGGCACTGGTCGCGGCCAGCAGCCACACCAGGACATCGCTGCTCGAACCCCGCGCCGCCCGCCACAGCAGGCCCTCGATGGCCAGCACCATGTGCACGAACAGGATGGCCAGCACCGCCCAGCGTCCGCCCGTGATGGCGAGGCCGGAGGCGCCGGCTCCGAGAAGGACGGCCCACAGCCAGGTGTGCGTGAGCGTGCGGTGCCCGCCGGAGCGGCGCGGGTCGCCCTGCTTCCTCGTCGCCTTGTAGACGGCGTAGGAGAGCTTGTCGACGATCTCGCACACCCAGCGGGACAGCGGGCCGAAGGAGCGGGAGATCGTGGCCGCCTTGTGGTCCAGGTCCGGGGCGAGTGCGGCACCCGCGCAGATCAGCGCACCGGCCAGGAGAACCGGCCAGGGCATGGTGTGCCCGGTGGCGGCCGCCGCGGCCCCGACGCCGAGCCAGGCCGCGGCTCCCGACAGTGAGTGTGCTGGTCCCATCATGGCCGTGCCCCGTCCCATTCCGTTCGTGCCGCTGTCCAGGCGCGTTGTGCCGCTGTCCAGTTGTCCAGGTGCGCTGATGTTCCGTCGGCGCCACAGCGTAGCGTTCACGATCTTCGGTCCGGCATCCGATTCCCCCATCCGCCGTGCGGGCAGGCAAGATGGGGTCGTGACCCTCATCGATCAGCTGCCGCGGACCGCCGACCCCGACGCCCTCTACGAAGCCTTCGAGGCGTGGGCCCTGGAACGCGGTCTCACCCTCTACCCGCATCAGGAGGAGGCGCTCATCGAGGTGGTCTCCGGCGCGAACGTGATCGTGTCGACGCCCACCGGCTCGGGCAAGAGCATGATCGCGGCGGGCGCGCACTTCGCGGCCCTCGCCCGGGACGAGGTCACCTTCTACACGGCCCCGATCAAGGCTCTCGTCTCGGAGAAGTTCTTCGAGCTGTGCAAGATCTTCGGCACCGAGAACGTCGGCATGCTCACCGGCGACGCCTCCGTGAACGCCGACGCCCCCGTCATCTGCTGTACCGCCGAGGTGCTCGCGTCCATCGCCCTGCGCGACGGCAAGCACGCCGACGTCGGTCAGGTCGTGATGGACGAGTTCCACTTCTACGCGGAGGCCGACCGCGGCTGGGCGTGGCAGATCCCGATCCTGGAGCTGCCGCAGGCCCAGTTCATCCTGATGTCGGCGACGCTCGGCGACGTCTCGATGTTCGAGAAGGACCTGACCCGGCGCACCGGCCGCCCCACCTCGGTGGTCCGCTCGGCGACCCGTCCGGTACCCCTGTCCTACGAGTACGTCCTGACACCGCTGACGGAGACGCTCACGGAGCTGCTCGCCACCAAGCAGGCTCCCGTCTACATCGTGCACTTCACCCAGGCACAGGCCGTGGAGCGCGCACAGGCGCTGATGAGCATCAACATGTGCACGCGAGAGGAGAAGGACCGAATCGCCGAACTGATCGGCAGCTTCCGCTTCACCACCAAGTTCGGCCGCAACCTCTCCCGTTACGTGCGGCACGGAATCGGCGTGCACCACGCCGGCATGCTGCCCAAGTACCGGCGGCTGGTGGAGAAGCTGGCACAGGCCGGTCTGCTGAAGGTCATCTGCGGTACGGACACACTCGGCGTCGGTGTCAACGTGCCCATTCGCACCGTGCTGTTCACCGCGCTCACCAAGTACGACGGCAACCGGGTGCGGACGCTGCGGGCCCGGGAGTTCCACCAGATCGCGGGCCGCGCCGGGCGGGCCGGCTTCGACACGGCGGGCTACGTGGTGGGGCAGGCACCCGAGCACGTCATCGAGAACGAGAAGGCGCTCGCCAAGGCCGGCGACGACCCGAAGAAGCGCCGCAAGGTGGTCCGCAAGAAGGCTCCCGAGGGCTTCGTCGCCTGGTCGGACAGCACCTTCGAGAAGCTCATCGCCTCGGACCCGGAACCGCTCACCTCCCGCTTCCGGGTCACCCACACCATGCTGCTGTCGGTGATCGCCCGGCCGGGCAACGCCTTCGACGCGATGCGGCATCTGCTGGAGGACAACCACGAGCCGCGCAAGCAGCAGCTGCGGCACATCCGCCGCGCGATCGCGATCTACCGCTCGCTCCTGGACGGCGGCATCGTCGAGAAGCTCGACGAGCCGGACGCCGAGGGCCGCATCGTCCGGCTGACGGTCGATCTCCAGCAGGACTTCGCGCTCAACCAGCCGCTGTCCACCTTCGCGCTGGCCGCGTTCGAGCTGCTGGACCCGGAATCGCCGTCGTACGCCCTCGACATGGTCTCCGTCGTGGAGTCGACGCTGGACGACCCCCGGCAGATCCTCGCCGCCCAGCAGAACAAGGCACGCGGTGAGGCCGTGGCCGCGATGAAGGCGGACGGGGTCGAGTACGAGGAGCGCATGGAGCGGCTCCAGGACGTCAGCTACCCCAAGCCGCTGGAGGAGCTGCTCTTCCACGCGTACAACACCTACCGCAAGAGCCACCCCTGGGTCGGCGATCATCCGCTGTCGCCCAAGTCGGTGATCCGGGACATGTACGAACGCGCCATGTCCTTCACGGAGTTGGTGTCCCACTACGAGCTGGCCCGCACCGAGGGCATCGTGCTGCGCTACCTCGCCGGCGCCTACAAGGCCCTCGACCACACCGTCCCCGACGATCTGAAGTCGGACGACCTGGAGGACCTGATCGCCTGGCTCGGTGAGATGGTGCGTCAGGTCGACTCCAGCCTCCTCGACGAGTGGGAGAAGCTCGCCAACCCCGAGGAGATGACGGCCGAGGAGGCCCAGGAGAAGGCCGACCAGGTCAAGCCGGTCACCGCCAATGCTCGCGCCTTCCGTGTCCTCGTCCGCAACGCGCTGTTCCGTCGTGTCGAACTCGCCGCCCTCGACCAGGTGGGCGAACTGGGCGAGATGGACGCCGAGTCCGGCTGGGACGCCGAGCGGTGGGGCGAGGCGATGGACAGGTACTGGGACGAGTACGAGGAGCTCGGCACAGGTCCCGACGCCCGTGGCCCCCGGTTGTTGATGATCGAGGAGGAGCCGCAGAACGGGCTGTGGCGCGTCCGGCAGACCTTCGCCGACCCGAACGGCGATCATGACTGGGGCATCAGCGCGGAGGTCGACCTCGCGGCCTCCGATGCCGAGGGTCGCGCCGTCGTCAAGGTCACCGACGTCGGTCAGCTGTGAGCACAGGAGAGGCCAGTACATGACGACCAACCCCGCCGAGCGGCTTGTCGACCTGCTCGACCTGGAGCAGATCGAGGTCAACATCTTCCGTGGGCGCAGCCCGCAGGAGTCCCTGCAGAGGGTCTTCGGCGGCCAGGTCGCCGGCCAGGCACTGGTGGCCGCAGGCCGCACCACGGAGGGCGACCGGCCGGTGCATTCGCTGCACGCGTACTTCCTGCGCCCGGGCCGGCCGGGTGTGCCCATCGTGTACCAGGTCGAGCGGGTCCGCGACGGGCGGTCGTTCACCACGCGCCGGGTCACCGCCGTGCAGCAGGGCCGCACGATCTTCAATCTGACCGCCTCCTTCCACAAGCCTGAAGAGGGGAGCTTCGAGCACCAGCTGCCGCCCGCCCGGAAGGTGCCGGACCCCGAGTCGCTGCCGACGGTGACGCAGGAGATCACCGAGCATCTGGGCGCGCTGCCGGAGCAGTTGGAGCGCATGGCCCGGCGTCAGCCCTTCGACATCCGCTATGTCGACCGGCTGCGCTGGACCACCGAGGAGGTCGAGAACGCCGAACCGCGCAGCGCGGTGTGGATGCGGGCCGTGGGGCCGCTGGGGGACGACCCGCTCGTGCACACCTGCGCGCTGACCTACGCCAGCGACATGACTCTCCTGGACGCCGTCCGGATCCCGGTCGAGCCCCTGTGGGGGCCGCGCGGCTTCGACATGGCGTCGCTGGATCACGCCATGTGGTTCCACCGGCCGTTCCGGGCGGACGAGTGGTTCCTGTACGACCAGGAGTCACCGATCGCTGTGGGCGGCCGGGGGCTGGCCCGCGGCCGCATCTACGACCTGGAGGGCCGCCTGTTGGTGTCGGTCGTCCAGGAAGGGTTGTTCCGCAAGCTCGGCGCCTGACCGGCCGGCCGACGGGGCCCGCGCCGGAGCCGGCCCAGCAGGCCCCGTAGTCCCTCGGGCGCCGTGCCCGCCGTCGGCCGCGGATCCCCCGGACGCTGCCCGGCCCTGGACGGACTCGGCCCCGGCCTCGGTGTTCCGCGCCGTGCGGTGGGGGGCGCGGGCTCTTTCCGACGCGACCGCGGCGCGAGGCGATGGGCGCGGGCCTCGGCGAGCGCCTGCAGGAGGTCGGTCCGCAGCCATGCGATCTCGTCGGGATCGTCCGCCGTCATGATCCCCACGACGATCCGCGCGGCGGGCGAGTCGGGCGGGGACTGGTCGGCCCGCGCGGGCCGGTGGCGGTTGAGGTGGGCGCGCTCGTAGGGGTCCTGGACGATCTCCGCGACCTGGATCGGATCGAGCAGGGCGGCCGGGGCCGCGGCGCGCCTCCAGGGGTCGTCGGACTGCCGCAGCAGGAATCCGAGCTGGCGCCCCCGCCAGTTCCGGGGTCGCAGGTCCAGTCCCGCTGCCAGCTGACGCCTCGCGTCCTGCGGCATGCGGCCCGTCAGCCATCGGGCGTTCTTCTCGTCCGCCGCGAACTGCCGCAGTTCGGCCGCCGGATAGAGCCAGACCACGGCCCGGTAGCGGTTGAGGGAGAACGTGACCGGCGTGAGCAGACCCAGCCGGGCGAGGCGTGTGAACCGTGAGACGGGCACGCCCAGGATCTCGGCCGCCGGGAGGGAACTCACGGCGTGGACGCGTTCTCGCAGCGTTTCCGGGAAGCCCTTGTCCGCTCGGAGCCGGTCGATTTCTTCCCGTGCGATCCGGCGGGCTCCGCCCTCGTCCTCGGCGACCGTGCGAAGGCATCCCAGGTGCACGGCGAGATCGAGTTCGCCTCGTTTCAGGCCCAGTTCGCGGGCGGCACGGCTCAGTGCGAGGGTGCGGCCGCTCGCCCGCGCCGGTGCCGGGGTCGCGTCCGGTGAACCGCGCAGGGCGGATGCGGAGTGCGTGGTGGATCGGGTGACGGTGTCTCCGGACATGATGGTTCTCCCCCGTGCGGTACGGTGCTCGCGCCGGTCTCGCGCTCGCCTCGGGAAAAACCGTAGCCCGTTTGCCGAAAGCCGTGACGGGCCTGTGGATAACTCGGCCCGCGTCGACGAGAACAGCAGGTCAGCGGTCCATCGCAGAGGAGCGTTCGGGCCGGCGGGCGTCCACGCGGAGGTGTTCGCCGACGCGGTTCACCAGCAGCGTCATCTCGTAGCCGACCTGGCCGATGTCGGCTTCCGCGGCGCTCAGCACACAGAGACAGCTGCCCGGCCCGGCCGCGATGACGAAGAGCACCGCGTCGTCGAACTCGATCATGGTCTGCCGGACGTCGCCGGCGCCGAAGTGGCGGCCCGAGCCTTTGGCGAGGCTCTGCAGTCCCGCGGAGACCGCCGCCAGGTGCTCGGAGTCCTCCCGCCGCAGCCCGGTGCTGGCCGCGGTGACGAGTCCGTCGTTGGACAGCACCAAGGCGTGCCGTACGGGTTCGACGCGCTCGGTCAGGTCGTCCAGCAGCCAACCGAGTCCCGCGTTCCGCACCATCGTCGCTACTCCCCGTGTCGTCGCTCCCCCCTGGCAAGGAGGATCCGACGATTCAGCCTTCCCCACCGCCGCCGCCGGAGCAAGCAGGACGGGGACATGGCAAGGAAGATGACCGACAAGGCATGCCGGGACTTCCGGGCGAACGGCGACAACGGGTGCTTCCCCACCCGAATCAACGGTGTCAAGGGCCGGAAACCGGCCAGGGCGCGGCGCGTTGCCGCCGGTTCAGCCCACGGAGTCGAGCAGCCGGGCGGTGTGCATCCGACCGGCGTATTCGACGAGCCGTATCAGTACTTCCTTGCCGGAGTCGCGGTCGCGGGCGTCACAGAGGACCACGGGGGTTCCCTCGTCGAGATCGAGGGCGCGCGCGACGTCGGGGACGCCGTACGAGCGGGCTCCCGAGAAGCAGTTGACGGCGACCACGAACGGGATGTGGCGGTGTTCGAAGTAGTCGACGGCCGGAAAGCAGTCCTGGAGCCGTCTGGTGTCCGCGAGGACGACGGCACCCAGCGCCCCTTGCGCCAGTTCGTCCCACAGGAACCAGAACCGGTCCTGGCCCGGTGTGCCGAACAGGTAGAGCGAGAGTCCGGACCTGATGGTGATGCGTCCGAAGTCCATGGCGACGGTGGTGGTGACCTTCTGGTCCACCCCGTCGGTGTCGTCCACCGACTGGCCCACCTCGCTCAGGAGTTCCTCGGTGCGCAGCGGTCTGATCTCGCTGACCGCACCGACCAGGGTGGTCTTGCCCACGCCGAATCCACCGGCGACGAGGATCTTCAGTGCCAGGGCGCCCGTGTCGCCCTCTGTCTCTTCGGAGTGCTCGGAGACCATCGATCACTTCTCTCGGGAGTGTCGGCCGTGGTCGACATCGGTACGGCTGTGAGGAGTCAGCATCATGGCAACAGCCATCCGTCCGTGTGGCGTTGAACCGATTTTTCATTCCACCGACCGCTTTGTGCTTGTTCGAGCCTGGTTCGTGGCGCAAGTCGGTACGGGCGCGACGCTCGTGTCCGTTCGTCTACAGCGCCCTGAGCCCCTCGATCACCTCGCGCAGGATCCGCTCGTCCGGCAGCCGCGCGGGGGGAACGGGACGGCTCACGGTGATCCGGCCCAGCTCCAGGAGGTCGCCGAGGAGGACCCGCACGACGCCGACGGGCAGGTCGGTGCCCGCGGCGAGTTCGGCGACCGACTGGTTCTCCGTGCGGCACAGCTCGACGAGCGCGCGGTGCTCGGGGCCGAGCCGGGAGTCGTCGGCGCCGGGTGCCCCGGCACAGAGCGCGACCAGTGCGATCAGGTCGAAACGGGCGCCGCTCGGGCCGGACTTGGTGCGGCCGCCCGTCATCGCGTACGGCCGGACGAGCGGCCCGGCGTCCTGGTCGTACCACCGGCTGTCCGACGGCTCCCGCGCGGAGCCCGTGCTGCCCTCGGTCATGAGCAGGGCCCGTTCCCGGCTCATCCGGCCGCGGGTGGGCGCGCGCCGGCGCGGGTGGGCGTGCGGAGGTGCTCTCCGACGCGCTTCACCAGCCGCGCCATCTCGTACGCCACCAGTCCGATGTCGGCCGTGACCGCGGTGAGGACGGCGAGACAGGAGCCGTCGCCGGCGGCTGCCACGAAGAGGAAGCCGTCGTCCATCTCCACCATGGTCTGGCGTACGCCGCCGGCGCCGAAGTGGCGGCCCGTGCCCTTGGCCAGGCTGTGGAAGCCGGAGGCGACGGCGGCCAGGTGCTCGGCGTCCGCCCGCTTGAGGTCACCGGAGGCGCCCACGGCGAGGCCGTCGTTGGACAGGACCACGGCGTGCCGCACCTCGTGCACACGCAGTACCAGGTCGTCCAGCAGCCAGTCGAGTTCGCCGGACCGCTCGGTGGCCCTGGCTCTCGGGTCCTGGATCATGCGGGGTCTCCTTCGCTGCTGTCGCTGCCCGTCGCCGGGCCTTGGGTGACGCCGAGGCCGGGTGCCCTGCCGCCGCCACGCACCCAGCCGTCGCGGTAGGCCGTCATACGGTCCCTGACGAGCTCCGGAGTGCGGGCGTCGTCGGGCGGCTCGGTGGCTGTCGGCGTGGGCTGCCCGGCGCGCTGTTCGCGGAGCTGGGGTGCGAGATGCGCCTGGCGTACGCGGCGCGGCAGTTCACCGGTGTCGTCCGGTTCCGACGTGTGGCGGTGGGACCGCAGGGCGGTGACGCCCGGCGGCTGCTCGGGCGGACCGTCCCCCGGGAACGGCCCGGCGGAGGCGACGGGCACCATGAGGGCACGCCGGTCCGCGGCCGGTTCGACGGGTTCTGGGTGCGTGGCGGCCGCCACGCGCGCGTACGCGCGTTGTTCGGACGGTGGCTGTGACTCGGCAGCGGCACGGGGGGAAGGTTCCGGCGCCCCGCTGTGGAGGAGGGTGGTGGGGAGGAGGACCACGGCAGTGGTGCCGCCGTAGGGCGAGGTCCGCAGGTGGACCTTGATGTCGTGGCGGGCGGAGAGGCGGCTCACGACGAACAGGCCGAGCCGGTCGCTGTCGAACAGGTCCAGGGCTTCGGACTGTTCGATGCGGCGATTGGCCTCGACGAGGGTCTCCTTGCCCATGCCGAGACCCCGGTCCTCGATCTCGACGGCGTACCCGTTGCCGACTGGTTCGCCGGTGATCCGCACGCGCGTGTGGGGCGGTGAGAACTGGGCGGCGTTCTCGACGAGTTCCGCCAGGAGATGGGTGAGGTCCGCCACGGCGGTGCCGGCGATCTTCGCTTCGGGGAGGCCTCGTACCTCCACGCGCGCGTAGTCCTCGATCTCGGAGACGGCGGCCCGGACCACGTTGGTCAGGGAGACGGGCAGGCGCCAGGCGCGCCCGGGCGCGGCTCCGGAGAGGATGATCAGGCTTTCCGCGTGGCGTCGCATGCGGGTGGTGAGGTGGTCGAGGCGGAAGAGGTCGCTGAGTTCGTCGGGGTCGTCGGAGCGGCGCTCCATGCTGTCGAGCAGGCTGAGTTGGCGGTGGACGAGGATCTGGCTGCGGCGGGCGAGGTTGACGAAGACACCGGAGATGCCGTCGGCGAGTTCGGCGCGCTCGACGGCGGCGTGCAGGGCAGCCCGGTGCACCGTGCCGAGGGCCTCGGCGACCTGACCGGTCTCGTCCTCCGCGGGCGGTCCGGGCGGAGCCTCGGTGTCGACGTCGATCTCCTCCCCGGCACGCAGCCGGCGCATGGCGTGCGGCAGTTTCCGGCGGGCGATCTCCAGGGCGTCGTTGCGCAGCCTCACCAGTTCGACGACCAGGCCCCGTCCGATGCGTACGGAGATGACGAGGGAGGCGGCGACGGCGGCGAGGCCGAGGAGCACCGCGGCACCCGCTGGGGTGAGCAGGGCGCGGGTGAACGGGCCGGCGGAGTCGGCGGCATCGCGTCCGGCGTCGGACTCGATACCGCGCATGTCGTCCCGCACGCGCGCGTGGGCAGGCTTCCAGGCGGTCTCGGGGGCGGCGTGGAGCGCCCGGGCTCCGGGCCCGCCGGCGAGGACCGCGTCCTCGACGGCACGCAGATCGGCGTAGGCGCCTTCACCGGCGAGTGCCTGCCAGGCGGCACGCTCGGGTCCGCGCAGGTCGGCACCGGCGGCCTCGGTCAGGGTGCGGCGGGTGTCGACGGCCCCGGTGAACAGGCGCAGCCGCTCCCGGTCGAGGGTTCCGGTCAGGTGGGCGCCGGCCAGGACCGTGTCCTCCTGTGCCAGTGCCTCGCCCGCGCGGGAGAACTCCAGCAGAACGCGCGCGTCGGAGCCGCGTTCGGCGTCCTGGATGCCGGTGAGTGCGCCGCCCACGCCGAAGGCGGTGGCGATGGTCGTGGTGTAGCGCTGGTACGTCTCGGTCCAGCCCGTACGGCGGTCGAGCACCGACGTGCGCAGCGCGCTCAGACGGTCGGCACCGGCCACGAACCCGGCCAGTCGTCCGGCCACTGCTGTCGGCAGGTCCGCGCCGTCGGCGACGGTGTGCCGGTCCCCCAGGCGCAGCGCGTCGACCGCCCGGCCGGTGTGCCGCGCCGTCGTGCGCAGTTCGCTCTCCCGCTGGGCGGAGGGCCTGGTCGCGTAGCGCACGGCTGCCACGCGCTCGGCCTGGAGCGCCGCGACGGCGTCGGCGACGGGGCCGCGTACGGAGGCGTCGACGCGCTGCGCCTGCCGGATGCGGGCGATGTCCTGGGCGGTGGTGACGGTGGCGTACGCCCACAGGGCGAGCAGGGAGACGACGGGCACCATGAGCAGGCAGACGATCTTGGCCCGGACGGTGCGGGGGCGTATGTGCCATCGTCCGGCGCGTGGGGGCGGCCCGGTCGTCGGGGCGCCGGTCTCGTCGGGGTCGAAGCGCCCGCCGGGGTCGGGACGCTCGTCGGCGGGAGGTCCGGCGTGGGCGCGGCGGCCTCGTACGGCGGGCCGGGGCGGCGTCTGGTCGCCGGCTGTCGTGGTCCTGCGGGGTGTACGCATGGCCTCCTCGATCGGGGTGGTTCGGGGGCGGGGCTCTACAGCCGCCGCGCGCGGCTAGAGGGCGGCGGCGTTCTCGACCGGCCGTTGGGCCGACGCGGACGCCTCGCGCTCCCCGGCCGTCGGTGACAGCGCGACGAACGCCGAGGTGAGGAAGAGGTAGGACCCGAGGCCGACGGCGAGGGGGAAGATGAACTGCATCGCCGTGGCCCCGGGCAGGGCCGCCCCGGACGGAGTGACCTCCACACGCACCGCCCACATCGCGGTGTAGTGCATGCTGCTCACCGCCGCCCCCATGACCAGGGACGCGACGGTGACCGCGAGGGGCGACTCGATGTTGAGCGCCGCCCAGAGGGCGGCGGTCGCGGCCACCACGGCGATCACGACGGAGAGCGCGACCAGTGGCGGGTCGTAGGTCACGGCGCCGTGCAGGCGGACGGCGGCCATGCCCAGGTAGTGCATGCTCGCGACGCCCAGGCCCGTGGTGAGCCCGCCCAGCAGGAGGGCCCGGCCCCGGTCCCGGCTGTAGCCGACCGCGAAGACTCCGCCGCAGACCACGGTCATCGCGACGAGGAGACTGAGGATGGTCAGCGGCACGTCGTAGCGGATCTCGGTGCCGCCGACGCCGAAGCCGAGCATCGCCACGAAGTGCATGGTCCAGATGCCGGTGCCGATCGCGGACGCCGCGGTGAGGAGCCAGTTGCGACGGGACCTGCCGGTGGTGGCGAGCGCGCGGACCGTGCAGCGCAGGCCGAGCGCGGCGCCGATGGAGGCCATGACATACGAGAGCGCGGGGGTAAGCCAGCCGAAGGTGGCGTGGTCCAGGTGTCCCATGGCTCCGGGACGCTAGTGGGGGCACGGGAGCACCAAGGGGGCGCATTTCGAAAGGTGCTGGAATGTGGCGCATATATGCACTGCAACGATCGCCCGTCGCCCGAACGTGCGCGTCACCTTCCGGGCCGTTCCGGTGGGAGATCATGCGGAGCATGAGTGACGACCACACACATGTACAGGAGTTCTTCTCGGCACGGGCGGCGCACTGGGACACCCGTTTCCCCGACGACGGACCCGCCTACGCGGCCGCGGTCGCCGACCTCGGCCTGCGCGCGGGCGACCGGGTGCTGGACGCGGGCTGCGGCACGGGACGCGCCCTGACACCGTTGCGCGCCGCCGTCGGACCGGACGGAGTGGTACTCGGGGCGGATCTGACGCCCGCCATGCTGGAGGCCGCCGTACGTGCGGGACGGGATCGCGAGGGGCGGTTGCTGCTGGCCGACGTGGCCGGGCTGCCACTGCGCACCGAGTCGCTGGACGCGGTGTTCGCCGCCGGTCTCGTCGCACACCTGCCCGACCCGGCCGAGAACCTGCGGGAGCTGGCGAGGGTGGTCCGGCCGGGCGGCACCCTGGCCCTCTTCCATCCCATCGGCCGGGCGGCGCTCGCGGCGCGCCAGGGGCGGCGGCTCACCCCTGAGGACCTGCGCGCCGAGGGGAACCTGCGACCGCTGCTGGCCGCCGCGGGCTGGCGCCTGACGTCGTACGCCGACGAGGACACCCGCTTCCTCGCGCTCGCCACCCGCGACGGATGAGTCACGGCTCGGGTCGCAGGAGCCCGCAGGGGCCAAAGGACGCCGGAAGGGGTCGCGAGAACCCGGCGGCCGGAGGGTGCCGACAGGGGCCGGCAGGTCCGGGAGAGCCCGTGAGGGGCCTTCCGGGGGCATCCGCGAGCCGGAACGCCCGCGTCCTGAATGCGCCGCTCGCGCGGGCGCCAACCCGTACTCCCTCTTCTGCGGCGCCGACTCCGACTCTACGTTGATGAGGACGGCTGTGAACCCGACGCGGGGGGTAGGTAGTCCGTATGTTCGAGAGTGCTCGCAAGTCCATCGGAAGATTCTTCGCCTCGTCGCGCACGGAGAACACCGCGCGGGAGTCGAAGCGCACACACAACCTGTTCGAGGCAGCCGCCGTCTACATCTCCGCTTGCGCCGACGACGACCAGGATCAGGTCGACGAGGCCGTGACCTGGGTCTCGCCCGAGGCCCTGTCGTTCGGGGTCAGCGAGCTGGCGTGCCGGGCGGTCATCGCGCTCGCGAGGGAGCGGGACGAGTCTCCGCAGACGGTCGCACGGTCGCTTCTGGGGCTGCCCGCCGCCTGACCGCGTGCGGGTCTCGGTCGATTCCGCCCTGTCCGCCCGGACACCTGCGGCTCCGTAGCTGCTCCGGCTCGTGACAAGGGCCCGCCGCGCGCATTAAGGTGCGCCGACGGACGAGCGAGAGCAATGGGAGGCCGGCATGGCCGGGACGGACGAGGACGCCGTCACCGCCGCGGACGACGACGCACTGTATGTGCTGACGGCGGTACTGCTCACGCCCGCGAACTTCCCGAGCGTGCTGGGGGACGACTATCCGGAGGCGTGCGCGGCCCTCGGTCTTGCACCGCTCGCCGACGGGTACGGGATCGTCCTGGGCCAGGACGGCGAAGGTGCCCGGTGGACGGTCGCCGTGGACGATGTGTCGCTGGTCGCCGTGGCCATCGCGTCCTGGGACTGCGGCATGGAGTACGACCTGTCACCCGACGAGCACTCGGTCGTGGCCGCGCTGCCGGGCTGGCCCCTGGCGGTGGCGGTGGCGGCCCCGGGCGTGCCGGCCCCCCACGACCCCGACCCGGAGGTCTCGGGTCTTCCGCCGCTGAGCCCGCCGGACACCGGCACATGGGGCCCCGCCCAGCGACGCCTGGGAGCCGACGAGATCGCTCTGCAGTGGTCCACGTGGCGGGAGCAGATCGACGACTCCGCGTTCACCGGGCAGGACGGCATCGCCCCGGCGGCGACGGACGGCACGGCGGAGAAGGAGGCGGAGACCGCGGCCTCCGGCCCCGGCACGGACCAGGGAATCCCTCGTACGGGCATCCGCCGCGTCCTCGCGGAGGCACGCGCGTACGTGGATTCGCCACCGCCCCTCGGGCGCGTCCGTTCCTCCTTCGCGCCGGGCGACGCCCGCACGCTCCGGGCCGACGGTCCCGGCTGGTCGATGGTGGCCAGGACCGACGACATCGCCTTCGTCCTCCTGGACGAGGAGCCCGGCGAAGTCCTGCCCGTGGGCCGGGGACCGGAACTGCCCGGTCTCCTGGAGTCCCTCGACAAGATCGCCGTACGCCCGAACTGACCGCGGAGTCCCGCCGGCCGGCGCGCCCACGCGCACCGGGCCGGCGGCGCCTCAGCGGCCGAGCTCCTTGCGGCCGACCCGTCGCAGCCTGCGCCGCTGCGAGGGGTCCAGCGCGAGGTACGCGGCCGTGGGGATCCCCAGGACTATCAGGAGATTGGCCCAGAAGGGGAAGGGCAGAAGGATCAGCAGGACGATCCCGATTGCCGCACCCCCTGCGACGATCTTCGTACTCTTCGACATCTGCGTCGCCTCCTTCGCGGCCACTGCCGCTCTCTGTCCTGAAAACGGAAACGGAGCGCCCGCGGTTCCGGACCACGACCCTGACACGTCCCTGAGTCGAACCCCCGTACATCCCTGAGATGCCCCCACCACCGTGCGGGAAAAGTGACCCACGTCACCCCTTCGCCCGGCCATCCGAGGGTCGAGGTGATGTATGATCGGCGATTCTGCCTAAGGTAGTCAAATTTGAGGAGTGCAGTATCCCTGTGCCGACGAACCTCGTGGCGCCCCCCTCCGTGATCTCCGTCCCGGCCCGCTGTCACACGGTCTTCGAGACGGCGGACCCTCCCCGCGCCGGACGGGTGTCCTTCTGGCGGGCGGACGGCTCGGCGCCGCCCCCGCTGCCGCACGGCTCCCCCGGCGAGCTGACGGTCGTCCGGCCCGGCGACGACGGCATCGAACAGGTCACGGTGCCCGCCGTGTCACTGCCGGTGCGTGCCGCGCTCCCCGTGCTCACCCGCGCGCGTGCCGCGGCGGCCGCCGGCCGGGCGACGGCGTTCTGGGGTGCGGCCTCCCTGCTGGCGCTCCAGTTCGCCGCGCGCGGACTGCTGTTGCCCGGTGTGACCGAGAGCGGCCATGACGCCTGGCGGGCGGGACCTCTGCGGGCGGAGGACCTGGACCGGGTGAGGGAACTGGCCGCCGCCATGCCACCCGAGGCACACGCGGTGCCCGTCGGCCGGGCCGAGCCACGGCGGCTGCCCGATCCGGAGCGGCTGCTGCGCGCCTTCCTCGACGCCGTCGTCGACACTCTCCCCCGCTCCCCCGCAGCCGCCATCGCGGCGGGCGGCCCCGCCTTCGCCGCGCGGGAGGCCCGGTACATCCCCGAGCAACGCGCCTGGGCCTCGGACGTCGCCGCCGGACACGACGCGGGCGTCCGTGTCTCGCTGCGCGTCGAGGTCTCCGGTCTCACCTCTGCCGAGTCCGACGATCCGGGCGATGCCGCGCCGGTGTTCCGCGCCGTCCCGCAGGTGCACAGCGTGAGCGACCCGGCGCTCGTCGCCGACGCCCGCGCCGTATGGGCCGCCGCCGGGCCCTTCGGGCCGCGCGCGCGGACGGACGCCCTGCTGGCACTGCGCCGCGCGGCCCGCGCCTGGGCGCCGCTCGCCCCGCTGCTGGCGGCAGCGGTGCCGGACGCCGTGGAACTCGTCGACGAGGAGGTCACCGAGCTGCTCGGCGAGGGCGCCCGGCTGCTGGCGGCGGCCGGCGTCGACGTGCACTGGCCGAAGCACCTGGGGCGCGACCTGACCACGCGGGCGGTCATCGGCCCACCGGACGAGGAGCGGGGCTCCGCTCGCACCGCGTCGGCCACACCGGCGTACCTGTCCTCCGACGCGCTGCTCGCCTTCGACTGGTGGTTCGCCCTCGGCGACCAGCGGCTCACCCGGCAGGAGCTGGACCTGCTCGCGGAGGCGAACCGGCCCCTGGTGCGGCTGCGCGACCAGTGGGTTCTGGTGGATCCGGAGGAGATCCGCCGCGCGCGTGCCCAGCGGGACCGCAAGGTGTCGCCCCTCGACGCGCTCGGCGCGGCACTGACGGGCTCCACGGAGGTCGACGGCCGGATGGTCGAAGCGCGGCCCACGGGGTGGCTGGCGACGCTCGGGGAACGGCTGTCGGACCCCGAGGGGCACGAGCCGGTCGGGCAGCCGTCCGGTCTGGCGGCCACACTGCGGGACTACCAGCTGCGCGGTCTCTCCTGGCTGGCCCGGACGACCTCCCTGGGCCTCGGTGGCTGTCTCGCCGACGACATGGGTCTCGGCAAGACGATCACCCTGATCGCCCTGCATCTGCACCGGCAGGCGGACCCCTCGTCGGCGGGACCCACCCTCGTGGTCTGTCCGGCCTCACTGATGGGCAACTGGCGGCGCGAGATCGAGAAGTTCGCGCCCGGTGTGCCGGTGCGCCGCTTCCACGGGTCCTCGCGCAGCCTGGACGGGCTCGGCGACGGAGAGTTCGTCCTGACCACGTACGGCACGATGCGGCTCGACGCTCCGCACCTGGCCGGCGTGCCCTGGGGCATGGTCGTGGCGGATGAGGCCCAGCACGTGAAGAACCCCGGCTCGGCCACGGCGAAGGCACTGCGCACGATCGGGGCACGCGCACGTGTGGCGCTCACCGGCACGCCGGTGGAGAACAACCTGTCCGAACTGTGGGCGATCCTCGACTGGACCACTCCGGGCCTCCTCGGCACGCTCGGCGACTTCCGCTCCCGGTACGCGGATGCCGTGGAGGGCGGCCGCGATCCCGTCGCCGCCGAGCGGCTCACCCGTCTCGTACGGCCGTTCCTGCTCCGCCGCCGCAAGTCGGACCCGGGCATCGCGCCGGAGCTCCCGCCGAAGACCGAGACGGACCTGGCCGTGTCGCTCACCAGGGAACAGGCGGGGCTGTACGAGGCGTTGGTCCGCGAGACCATGGCGGCGATCGCCCACGCCGACGGCATGGAACGTCGCGGGCTGATCATGAAGCTGCTGACCGGGCTGAAGCAGATCTGCAATCATCCCGCCCAGTACCTCAAGGAGGACAGGCCGCGCGTCCCGGGCAGATCCGGGAAGACGGAGCTGCTGGACGAACTGCTGGACACCATCCTCTCGGAGGGCACCGGGGTCCTGGTCTTCACGCAGTACGTGCGCATGGCGCGCCTTCTGGAACGTCATCTGGCGGCACGCGGCGTGCCCACGCTGTTCCTGCACGGCGGGACACCGGTCACCGTGCGCGAGTCGATGGTCGAACGGTTCCAGGCGGGCGAAGTGCCGGTCTTCCTGCTGTCGTTGAAGGCCGCGGGCACGGGTCTGAACCTGACCCGTGCAGAACACGTCGTGCACTACGACCGCTGGTGGAACCCGGCCGTCGAGGCGCAGGCCACGGACCGGGCGTACCGCATCGGCCAGACACGTCCGGTGCAGGTGCACCGGCTGATCACGGAGGGGACGATCGAGGACCGCATCGCGGACATGCTGCGGAGCAAGCGGGAGCTGGCCGACGCGGTGCTCGGCGGCGGCGACACGGCGCTCACCGAATTGTCCGACGCCGAACTGGCCGACCTGGTGGAGCTTCGAGGGGACGCACGATGACGCGATGCCGGGAACACGACGACGAGCGCACGTTCACCTTGCCCGCCCCCGCTCCCGGACGGGCTCTCGCACGGACATGGTGGGGCCGGGCCTGGTCGAAGGCGCTCGAGGACGCCGCGCTGGACGGGGCGCAGGTGAAGGCGGGGCGCAGGCTCACGCGCGCGGGGGCCGTGGGCGCGGTGTCGGTGCGTCCCGGACGGGTCACCGCCGTCGTCCGGGACCTCGACGGCACCGCTCACCGTGCCGACGTGCTGCTGCAGGAGCTGTCCGGCGATCAATGGGACCGCTTCGTGGGCATGGCGGTGGAGCGGGCCGGGCACGTCGCCGCCCTCCTCGACCGCGAGATGCCGCCGCACCTGGTCGAGGACGCCGCGACCGCCGGGGTCGAACTGCTGCCCGGCCTCGGCGATCTGGAGGCGGAGTGTGCCTGCGGTGCCTGGGACCACTGCGGTCACACCGCTGCCCTCTGCTACCAGGTGGCCCGGCTGCTGGACCGGGACCCGTTCGTCCTGCTGCTGATGCGGGGGCGCGCCGAGCGCACGCTCCTGGACGAGCTGCGGGTGCGAGGCGCCTCCCCGGTGGCGGACGGGCAGGTGACCGGGGAAGACCTTCGGGGAGGCCTGCGGGACGGGCCGGACGCCGCCGAGGCGTTCGCGGCGGGCGCGATCCTTCCGCCGTTGCCGGAGCCGCCGGCGCTGCCGGTCGGGCCGGGCCTGCCGGCCTCCCTCGACACCGAGGTCCCGCCCGCGGCCGGGGTGGACCCGGCCGCGCTGGAGTTCCTGGCGGCGCAGACGGCCCGGGAGGCCCACAGGTTGCTGGCCGAGGCCCTCCGGCCCGGTCACGAGCGGCAGCCCGCGGAGGACGAGTCGACCGTCCTTCAGGACGTGGTGCGGCTGGCCTCCGGTGATCCGGGTCCGGGTGTCACCGTGCGGCTCGTTCGGGATTCCGGGCGCAGCCGGGACGGGCTGGAACTCGCGGTGCGTGCCTGGCGGTACGGCGGCGCGGCCGGACTCGCCGTCCTGGACGAGGAATGGCACCTACCGGTGGAAGCACTCGCACGCGCGCGTGCCGCTCTGCTGGCGGCCTGGGACGACGACGAGCGCCCCGCGCTGCGGTCCGCGCACAACCGCTGGACGGTGGTCGGCGGCTCGGCCCAGCTGCGGCTCGGCCGGGACGGCCGCTGGTGGCCCTACGGCAAGGAGCGGGGGCGGTGGGCGCCCGTGGGACCGGCGGCCCACGATCCGGCGACGGCGCTGGCAGCCGTACGCGCATCCGGCGCTGTCGGGACCGACGGCTGAGGGTCCCGGGGCGGGTCGAGCGGCCCGGACGTCGTCCGCGCGCGTGCCCCGCTGTCGGCGCGCGTGCCCACGCCCGCCCTCGATCCGGCCTTGGCGGCCGGCGGGCGCCCCTCACTCGCCGTCCCCGGCCGGGTCGGGAAGGAGCGAGTCGAGGTCGCCGGGAAGCTCGCTCGGGAATCCGCTGGGCAGGCCACTCGGAAACTCGCTCGGCAGGCCCGAGGGAAGGGTCGGGAGGTCGCTGGGCAGCCGGGTGGGAAGGCTCAGCGACGGGGTGGGGCTGGGCGAAGGGGCCGTAGTCCCGACGGTTCCGCCCGGCCGCCGATCGTCCGGCGATCCCTCGCCCCCGGTGACCACCGACATGACGGCTGTGACGGCGCCCAGCACGACGATCACGGCCACCACGACGAGTGCGACAGTGCGGCGCCGATCAGGGGGAGGCCCGCCGGACGGGTCGGATGGCTGCCAGCCCCCGCCCTGACTCGGGGGCTGCCAGCCACCACCCTGCCCCGATGGAGGCAGGGCACCGCCCTGTGGATACGGCCCGAAGGCCCCGGGCGGTGGTGTGTGTCCCCCGGGCGAATCCCCCGGCGGCGGTCCGAAGCCACCTGTCGGCGGCCCGGACCCGGCACCGTGGGGCGGGGGTGTGCCCTCCGGCGGCTGGGACGGTGTCGGCGGCGTGCCCATAGGGACCAGGGTCGCGGTCGGGCGGCCAAGTCGCGACCCCTCCAGCGGAGTTGACAACGACTCGTGCCGCGAAGTGCGCTGCGCCGAAGAGTTCCGTGCGGAAATCGACAGAACAAGGCACGGAGGGACACCGCCCCGGATCCCGTCCGGAGCAGCGGGAGGCCGCTGCCGCGTCGGCGGACAGGGCCTCCCGCGCGCGTGATCAGCCGCGGGCACCCAGCAGGTGGTCCATGGCCAGCTGGTCGAGCTGCTCGAAGGCCATGCCGCGCGCGGCGGCCGCCTCCGCGTCGAACTCCTCGAAGGCCGTACGGTCCGCGAGCAGGGCCTGCAGGCCGTCCGCGGCCGTGGGCTGGGCCAGCTGGTCCAGGCGTGCGGCGCGCAGGGCCTCCTGGACCGCCGGGTCCGCGCGGAACGCGGCCGCACGCTCCCTGAGGATCAGGTAGTTGCGCATGCAGCCCGCGGCCGACGCCCATACGCCGTCGAAGTCCTCGGTACGCGGCGGCTTGAAGTCGAAGTGCTTGGGGCCCGCGTATCCGGCGGTCTCCAGCAGGTCGACCAGCCAGAAGGCGGAGCGCAGGTCGCCCGCGCCGAAGCGGAGGTCCTGGTCGTACTTGATGCCGGACTGGCCGTTGAGGTCGATGTGGAAGAGCTTGCCCGCCCACAGCGCCTGGGCGATGCCGTGCGGGAAGTTGAGGCCGGCCATCTGCTCGTGGCCGACCTCGGGGTTCACGCCGTACAGCTCCGGGCGCTCCAGGCGCTCGATGAAGGCGAGGGCGTGGCCGACCGTGGGGAGCAGGATGTCGCCGCGGGGCTCGTTCGGCTTGGGCTCGATCGCGAACTTCAGGTCGTAGCCCTGGGAGGTCACGTACTCGCCCAGGAGGTCGAAGGCTTCCTTCATCCGGTCGAGCGCGTCCCGCACGTCCTTGGCGGCGCCGGACTCGGCGCCCTCACGGCCGCCCCAGGCGACGTAGGTCTTGGCGCCCAGCTCGACGGCCAGGTCGATGTTGCGGATGGTCTTGCGCAGCGCGTACCGGCGTACGTCGCGGTCGTTGGCGGTGAACGCGCCGTCCTTGAAGACGGGGTGCGTGAACAGGTTGGTGGTCGCCATCGGCACCGTCATGCCGGTGGTGTCCAGGGCCGCGCGGAAGCGCTTGATGTGCTCCTCGCGCACGCTGTCCGAGGACCCGAAGGGGATCAGGTCGTCGTCGTGGAAGGTCACTCCGTAGGCGCCGAGCTCGGCCAAGCGCTGCACCGTCTCGACCGGGTCGAGGGCGCGCCGGGTGGCGTCGCCGAACGGGTCCCTTCCCTGCCAGCCGACGGTCCACAGGCCGAAGGTGAACCTGTCGTCGGGGGTGGGCTGGTAGTTCATGCCGCGGCTCCTTGCGCTCCGACTATTTCGTCATGGCGATTTACAAATTAGTATGCGGACGCGTCTCCGGGAAGGCAAGATGTCGCCCGGCAGAGGCGTCGGCCGCGTCAGCGGCCCATCACGAGCCGTGTGAGAGGGAGAGCCCGATGTCAGCAGCCGAGGGTCCGCTCGTCGTCGGTGTGGACTCGTCCACGCAGTCCACCAAGGCCCTGGTCGTCGACGCGTCGACGGGACGCGTGGTGGCGAGCGGGCAGGCGCCGCACACCGTGTCCTCCGGCGCGGGCCGGGAGAGCGATCCCCGCCAGTGGTGGGAGGCCCTGCACGAGGCGCTGCACCAGTGCGGGGACGCGGCGCGGGAGGCGTCGGCGGTGTCGGTCGGCGGCCAGCAGCACGGCCTCGTCACCCTCGACGCCCGGGGCGAACCGGTCCGTCCGGCGCTCCTGTGGAACGACGTGCGCTCGGCGCCGCAGGCCGCCCGCCTGCTGGAGGAACTGGGCGGCGCGAAGGCCTGGGCGGAACGTGCCGGCAGCGTGCCGGGACCGTCCTTCACCGTCACGAAGTGGGCCTGGCTGGCCGAGAACGAGCCCGAGGCGGTCCGCGCGACCGCCGCCGTGCGCCTGCCGCACGACTACCTCACCGAGCGCCTCACCGGCCAGGGCACGACCGACCGCGGCGACGCCTCCGGCACCGGGTGGTGGGCGTCGGCGACAGAGGCGTACGACACGGAGGTCCTGGACCACGTGGGCCTGGACCCGGCACTGCTGCCCCGCGTGGTCCGGCCCGGCGAGATCGCCGGGACCGTGCGGGACACGCATGATCTGCCGTTCGCCAAGGGCACCCTGGTCGCCGCCGGTACGGGTGACAACGCGGCCGCCGCGCTGGGGCTCGGGCTGCGACCCGGCACCCCGGTGCTGAGCCTCGGCACCTCCGGCACGGTGTACGCCGTCTCCCGGCACCGCCCCGCGGACCCGACCGGCACGGTGGCGGGCTTCGCCGACGCGCACGGCGACTGGCTGCCCCTGGCCTGCACCCTGAACTGCACCCAGGCCGTCGACCGGATCGCCGCCCTGCTGCACCTGGACCGCGAGGCTGTGGAGCCCGGCACGACCGCCACGCTCCTGCCCTACCTGGACGGCGAACGCACCCCGGCCCTGCCGCACGCCTCGGGACTGCTGCACGGACTGCGTCACGACACGACCGGCGGACAGCTGCTGCAGGCCGCCTACGACGGAGCCGTCCACTCCCTGCTCGGCGCCCTCGACCTGGTGCTCGACGCCGACGCGGACACCTCCGTGCCGCTGCTGCTCATCGGCGGCGGTGCGCGGGGCACGGCCTGGCAGCAGACCGTGCGTCGCCTGTCGGGGCGTGCCGTGCAGGTCCCCGAGGCAAGGGAACTGGTCGCTCTGGGCGCCGCCGCGCAGGCCGCCGGGCTGCTCACCGGCGAGGACCCGGCCGCGGTCGCCCGCCGCTGGGACACGGCCAAGGGGCCGGTGCTGGAGGCCGTGGAGCGGGACGGGGAGACGCTCACCAGGATCTCCGGAGTACTGTCCGACGCGGCGCCGCTGCTGGAGCGCGGGACGGGCGGCCGCTGAGCGGAACGGGTATGTCCGACGTGGGAAAATACGATTCCGACATGATCTGCAGAACGCCCACCAGGACACACCGACGGGAGCCGGGGGAGGCATGACCGCACCACTGCACGACACCCACGCGGGCGGCTCCGGGCGCCGCGTGCCCGACAACCAGCAGGGCATGCGCCGCCGCAACCTCGCCCGGGTCCTGCACTCCGTCAATGCCGAGGGACCGCTGTCCCGCGCCGCCGTCGCCTCCCGCATCGGCCTGACCCGGGCCGCCGTGTCCACCCTCGTGGACGAGCTGATCCGCTCGGGCCTCCTGGAGGAGCTCGGTCCGGAGCGCCCCGGCCGGGTCGGACGGCCCGGCTCGGCACTCGCCCTCAGCGGACACGGCCCCGCCGGGATCGGCGCGGAGATCGGGGTCGACCACCTCGCGGTCTGCGCCGTGGACCTGCGCGGCGAGGTGCGGGCCCGGGCGGTACGCCAGGGCACCAACCGCGGCCGGTCGCCCGGGCCGGTCGTCGACGACCTCACCGGGCTGGTCCGGCAGGTCGTCGCCGAGGCGGAGAGCGAGGGCCTGTGGCCGGCCGGGCTCGCGGTCGCCGTGCCCGGGCTGGTGGCGAGCGACGCCCGGACGGTGGTCCGCGCCCCCAACCTCGACTGGCACGACACGGACCTGGGTGCCCTGTTGCCCGACGGTCTGCCGGTGACCGTGGACAACGAGGCGAACTTCGGCGGCCTCGCCGAACTCTGGCTCGGAGACGGCACCCCACAGGACTTCCTGCACGTCTCCGCGGAGATCGGCATCGGCGGAGCGGTCGTCGTGGACGGCCGGCTGCTCCGCGGCACGCGCGGTTTCGCCGGCGAACTGGGTCATGTACCGGTCCGCCCGGAGGGCCCCGACTGCGCCTGCGGCGGACGCGGCTGTCTGGAGCAGTACGCCGGTGAGGAGGCCGTACTGCGCGCGGCCGGCCTGGAACCGGCCCAGCACCGAGTGGAGTTCCTCGCGGAACGGGCCGCGGCCGGTGACAAGGACGTACACCGGGCCCTGCGCGGCGCCGGTACGGCACTCGGTATCGCGCTGACCGGCGCGGTCAATCTGCTGGACCCCGAGACCGTGGTGCTCGGCGGCGCCCTGGCCGCGCTCGCGCCCTGGCTGCTGCCCTCATTGGAGCGGGAGTTGGCACGCCGGACGGCCGGTCCGGCCTGTGCCGTGGCCGTGTCCCGGCTGGGCTCCGACGGTCCGCTGCTGGGCGCGGCCCACTCGGTGGTGCGGGCCGTACTGGACGATCCGGCGACGGTCGGGGTTCGGCCGTAGCACGGGCTGCGCACCGGCGGCTCATGGGCCTGAGCAGGCACCGCACCCGTACGAGTGACGCAGTTGTCCACAATCGGCTGTCCGTCCACCGTTGTCCACACGCCCGGACGACCCGACCCGCGATCGCCGTACCGTGATTCACGTGAGGCGCATCCGTCCGACCCGCGGCAGCGTCCTCGTCTCCGATGTCCCAGCGCGATCCCACCTCGAAAGGCAGACCGATGGAGCGAGCCAGGCCGTTGCCGAGCAGACGCCGGCTCCTGCGGGGCACCGCCCTCGCCGCGATTCCCTACGCCCTGCTCCCGAGCCCACGGGCCGACGCCGAGCCGCCGCCCGTCGACCGCGCACCGGCCCTGTGGGAACCGGCGAGCACGGCCAACTACACCACGGTCGATCCGCCGACCGGCCGGCGGATCGACCTCGTGATCATCCACGTGACGCAGACGACGTACAAGAACACCCTGCCCGTCTTCTGGAACCCGGCGAAGCAGGTCTCCGCGCACTATCTGCTCCGCTCGGGCGACGGGCGGGTCACCCAGTGCGTCCGTGAACGCGACATCGCCTGGCACGCGGGCGACTGGGCCTACAACGCCCGCAGCATAGGCATCGAGCACGAGGGCTGGGTGGACCGGCCCGAGTACTTCACCGGCGCCATGTACGAGCAGTCGGCGAAACTCACCTCGGCGATCTGCGACACCTACGGCATACCGAAGGACCGCGCCCACATCATCGGTCACCACGAGGTGCCGGGCACCGACCACACCGATCCGGGGCCGCACTGGGACTGGGACCGCTACATACGCCTGGTCGGCTCCGCCTGACACCACCACAACCGCGGCGGTCCCCGAAGTCCGGCCCGGCGGCGGGGTCGCGTGGCTTGTCGGGTGTGCGTTCGGCGGTGACGATGGTCCCGGCGGTGTGTGCTCTCCGGGGAGGCCGAGTTGAGCGATCCATGGGTGGCCCTGGAACAGGGTGCCGACCCCGTCGAACGGGTGCGGGTGCTGCGCCGTGCGCACGAGGCGTTCACACAGCAGGGCACGGTGGCACGGCCGGTACGTGCGGTCGTCGCTGATTCCTGGCGCCGGTCGGCGAGAGCCGGCGTCGGGCCGGAAGGCACCGCACGGGTGGAACTGACGGACGGCGACCTCGGCTCCTACCGCGCGGAGCATCCGCTGGCCCGGGTCATGCCGTTGATCCGGGAGCTGTTGGGCACGTTCGCGTCGGACGGGGAGCATCTGCTGGCCGTGTGCGACGCGCAGGGCAGGCTGCTGTGGGTGGAGGGGGACGCCGCGACCAGACGGCGGGCGGATGGGATGAACTTCGTGCCGGGCGCGCGCTGGGCGGAGTCCGTGGTCGGAACGAACGCGCCGGGCACCGCGGTCGCCCTGGACCGGCCGGTGCAGGTGTTCGCGGCCGAGCACTTCATACGGCGGGTGCAGCCGTGGACGTGTGCGGCGGCCCCGGTGCACGATCCACGCACCGGGCGGGTGCTCGGCGCGGTCGACATCACCGGCGGGGACGGCCTGGCGCATCCGCACAGCCTCGGCTTCGTCCAGGCGGTGGCGAGGGCTGCCGAGTCCCAGCTCGCCCTGCTCACCCCTCCCGGCGTCGCGTCGGACGCGCTCGAACTGGCCGCTCTGGGTCGCGACGAGGCCCAACTCGTCGTCGGCGGCAGGAAGATCAGGCTCAGCCGTCGGCACAGCGAGATCCTGGTACTGCTGGCACGGCACCCGGAGGGGCTGTCCGGGGACGAGTTGCTCTGTGCGCTGTACGAGGACGAGTCGGTGACGCCGGTGACGCTGCGGGCCGAACTGGCCCGGCTGCGGCGCCTGCTCGGACCGGGTCTGCTGGGGTCGCGGCCGTACCGGCTCACGGTTCCGGTCGAGTCCGATGTGGCGGTCGTGGAACGGAGGCTGGAGACGGGGGCGGTGACGGGGGCCGTCTCGGCCTACGCTGGCCCGGTGCTGCCGGGTTCGCAGGCTCCGGCCGTCGTGCGACTGCGGAACCGACTCGCCGACGGGCTGCGCAGCGCCCTGACAGCCCGCCGCGATCCCGACCTCCTGGCGGACTGGGCGCACGCTCCCTGGGGCGAGGACGACCTGGAGGTGTGGCGGGCGCTGGCAGTCGTACGACCGACCCCGGCCGTACGGTCCCGGCTGCGCGAGCTGGAGTCGGAGCTGTCGGCACCACCGGGGTGGGGGCGCCTTCGGCGCCCCTGAGGGACACGGGCGGGGCGGGGCGGGGCGGGGCGGGGCGGGGCGGGGCGGGGCGGGGCGGGGCGGGGGCGCAACGTCCCTGCAACATTCCGGTTTCTAGCCTCCTCGCGAGAGCCGCCCAACGGCGGGTGGCGCTTCTCGGGAGGCAGGTACTCATGACCCGTTTCGCAACGCCCGGTACGGACGGCGCGGTCGTCTCCTTCGAGGCGCGTTACGACCATTTCATCGGGGGCGAGTACGTGCCGCCGGCGCGCGGGCAGTACTTCGAGAACCCGAGTCCGGTGAACGGGCTGCCGTTCACGGAGATCGCGCGGGGTACGAGCGAGGACGTGGAGCGCGCGCTGGACGCGGCGCACGCGGCCGCGCCCGGCTGGGGACGGACGTCCGTGACGGAACGTTCGGACGTCCTGCGGAAGATCGCCGACCGGATGGAGGCGAACCTGGAGCTGCTGGCGGTCGCGGAGAGCTGGGAGAACGGCAAGCCGGTGCGCGAGACGCTGGCGGCCGACATCCCTCTCGCGATCGACCACTTCCGGTATTTCGCGGGGGCGATCCGTGCGCAGGAGGGTTCGCTCGCGGAGCTCGACGACGACACGGTGGCGTACCACTTCCATGAGCCGCTGGGTGTGGTCGCCCAGATCATCCCGTGGAACTTCCCGATCCTGATGGCGACCTGGAAGCTGGCTCCCGCGCTGGCGGCGGGCAACGCGGTCGTACTGAAGCCTGCCGAGCAGACCCCGGCGTCCATCCATGTCTGGCTGAGCGTGGTGGCGGACCTGCTGCCGCCGGGTGTGCTGAACATCGTCAACGGGTTCGGGGTCGAGGCGGGCAAGCCGCTGGCGTCGAGTTCCCGGGTGGCGAAGGTCGCGTTCACGGGCGAGACGACGACCGGGCGGCTGATCATGCAGTACGCCTCGGAGAACATCACGCCGGTGACGCTCGAACTCGGCGGCAAGTCGCCGAACATCTTCTTCGACGACGTGTGGTCGGCGAACGACGACTTCCGTGACAAGGCCCTCGAAGGCTTCACGATGTTCGCGCTCAACCAGGGCGAGGTGTGCACCTGTCCGTCGCGGGCGCTGGTGCAGCGCGGCAACTACGCCGAGTTCATGGAGGCGGCCGTGGCCCGCACGGAACAGATCGTGACGGGGCATCCGCTGGACACGGACACCATGATCGGCGCCCAGGCCTCCAACGACCAGCTGGAGAAGATCCTCTCCTACCTGGACATCGGCCGGCAGGAGGGCGCGAAGATCCTCACCGGCGGTGAACGCATCGAACACGACGGCGAGTTGAAGGGCGGGTACTACGTCCAGCCGACGATCTTCGAGGGCCACAACCGTATGCGGATCTTCCAGGAGGAGATCTTCGGGCCGGTCGTCTCCGTGACCCCGTTCGACGACTTCGACGACGCCATCAAGATCGCGAACGACACGCTGTACGGTCTGGGGGCGGGGGTCTGGACGCGGGACACCAACACGGCCTACCGCGCGGGCCGTTCCATCCAGGCGGGCCGTGTCTGGACCAACTGTTATCACGCGTATCCGGCCCACGCCGCCTTCGGTGGCTACAAGGGTTCGGGCATCGGCCGCGAGACGCACAAGATGATGCTGGACCACTACCAGCAGACCAAGAACCTCCTCGTCTCGTACTCGCCGAAGAGGCTGGGCTTCTTCTAGGCGCAGAAGACGGGCGCCTGACCTGGGCAGATGCCCGTCAGGCGCCCTTGGGGGCGTGCGTATGAGCTGTGAAACGACATATCGTTCTGCTCCCGATATGGACGTCAAGAAGCTCGGCAAGATCCCCGCCGGCGGCGGCCATCGCACTCACGGCCGGGGTGAACGGCCCGGATCGCTCCGGGGGCTGGGACACGACTACGTCCACGCGGCCGTCGACGACCACTCGCGCCTCGCCTACGCCGAGATCCTTCCCGGAGAAGGGCGCGACCTGCGCGCGCTTTCTCACCCGCGCGGCCCGGTTCTTCCACGCCCACGGCATCACCCGCATCGAGCGGGTCATGACCGACAACGCCAAGAACTACCGGATCTCGCACGACTTCCAGGCCGCTTGCCAAGCGCTCGGCGCACGGCAGAAGTTCGCCCGCCCGCACTGCCCGTGGACCAACGGAAAGGTCGAACGGTTCAACCGCACCCTGCAGACCGAATGGGCCTACCGAAAGGTCTTCACCAGCAACGTCCAACGCACCCGAGCACTCGCACCCTGGCTCGACTTCTACAACACTGGCCGCCGACACACCGCGCTCGGCGGCCAGCCCTCGATCAGCCGACTGTCACCAACGTCATGACCGAGTACATCTAGGGCAGGTAGGCGGGCGCGACCGCGGCGAGGACGGCTGGGAGCAGCGCGCGAGGCGCTTCGGACTGCGCTGGCCGGACAGGGCGCCGGGCAGGGCCAGAACGAGCAGGGATCTCACGGCGAGGGCTGCGCCGAGGAGCCCGCCACGGCGGGCACCGGCGGTGGCGGTACCGGGGGCGAGGACGGTGAGCAGAACGCCGAGGGTGTCGTGTGGGCGTTGTTGACCGCTTCGAAGGGTACGGCCGGACACCAGGCGCACAGGGCGGCGCGGGCCGGTGCTCGCCGGGTGTCTCCGCGACGGCGCAGCACCGCCGGAAAAGCCAGCGTGGTGCCGAACGCCAGGACTGCGCCACCGACTTGGAGCGGCTTGTGGGGGCTGTCCGGTGGGGAGACGGTGTGAACAGCGAAGGAGCAGCCCTCGGCGAAGGGCGGGTAGATGGTCGGGACGGTGGAGCGGTTGATGCGGACACCCCCTTTCCGTCCGGGTCACCCCCCGGTCCTCGCAGGCGCCTTCGCTTGGGGAGGACCGTTCGTGCGCAGGTGGGCGAGTTCGGCGGGCCGGCGGGTGGGCGCAGGGGGAGATGCCAGCGGCCTGGACGCGGCCGTCCCAGGCGTGGCGGAACAACTCGGTGCTGGTGCGGGGCGGGGTGGCGAGCGCGGCCGACGCGACGGCGGCCGACCCGACCAGTACGAGACCGGTCGCTGCGCGGGCCCGGGATCTTGCGGACCGTCGAGGCCGCTGCGGCGAACAGGTTCCAGGCGACGGCGTATCCGGCCGGCAGGCGGCTGGATGCACCCTGGTTGTCCCCCGCACAGGGGGTGCCGACGACCGTTGCGGTGAGTGCGGCCAGCAGGGCCGCGGTGACAGCGGTGCGGCCATGTGTACGACGGCCGCCGCGGCTCCCCGGCCGGGAGGGGCGCCCTCGCGGGGACTCGGTCGGCAACGGTTGCAGCGAGCCGGGGGCGGTGTCGGTCATGGGTGTGCGGGTTTTCCGGTGGCCGTGGGGTGCGCGTCGACATGCGTCGGCTTCGGGCGGTGGAGTTCGAGGAAGGGACGGCCGGCGGCCGTCCACCGGCCGGTCAGGACCCACCCGGTGGCGTCGGCGGCGTGCAGCAGCGCGGTGGTGCCGATACGTGCCCAGGCGAACGGTCGGCCGTGCCGTCCCTGGCCGTCCTCGACACGGACAGTCAGGCGTTCGTCCACGTCGAGCGGGGCGGCCTCGGCCAGCAGGCACCCGCCGGGAGCGACCAGTTCCCGCAGGCGGGTGAGCAGGGCCAACGGATCGCCGCCGATACCGACGTTACCGTCCATCAGCAGGGCGGTGCCCCAGCCTCCTTCCCCCGGCAGACCGTCGAAGACGGACCGCCTTACGGCGGCACCCCCGTGGCGCCGGGTCCGGGTGACGGCGGCCGGGCTGACGTCCGCACCCAGTGCCGGTACACCGCGGGCGGCCAGGGCGGCCACCAGACGTCCCGGCCCGCAGCCGACGTCCAGGACGGGACCGGTGCAACGGCTCAGCACACTGGCGTCGGCGGCGTCGGGGGGTGCGCACCAGCGCTCGACGTCCAGCGGCAGCATCTCCTCAATGAGGCTGTCCGGGTGATCAGGGGGTGACAGGCGGCGCAGGAACAACGGGCCGCGGCCGGCGTGAAGGGCGTGGGCATAAGGGTCGTCGGTCCACGGTTCGCCCGGCTCTCCGGGTGTGAACAGATCTGTGGGCTGTGTCGGCGTGGAGATTCGCGCCGTGCGCGCCGTCAGGGTCTGCGGCCGCGTTCCCGCTGTGGCCGGCTCTGTCCACTCGGTCACGGCGGTGTCCAGGCCGGTCGCCGTCCCGCTCATCGGGCGACCTCCGCGAGTGAGGCCAGGGCGGTGGTGAATCGGGAGCCTGGCGGACAGCAGGCGGCGACCTGTGCGGCGTCGGCGGCGGTGTCCACGTCGCGCAGCACCGGCAGATCGGCCACTGCCAGTCCCGCCTCGGCCAGGCGCGACCGCTGGATCGCACCGGTGCGGTCCGTGGACATCGGCACCCCCCGGACGACAGACCCCGCTCGCGCCGGATCGGCGAACCCCAGCGCCCAGAAGCCGCCGTCGGCGGCCGGGCCGAACCAGGCGTCGTGACCGTCCCGGCCGACACCGGACAGCAGTTCGGGAGTGAGCTGCGGGGTGTCCATGCCGACCAGCAGGGCCGGTCCGTCCTCGCAGTGGGCGAAGGCGGCCGCGATCCGCTCGTCCAGAGCGCCCTCCGCCTGCGGTACGACGTCGAAGCCGGGTGGCAGCCAGGGGCCGGGAGCACCGTCGAGGACGAGGAGGCGGCGGTGGGCGGGGGCCCGGAGCAGGGTGCGGAGGGTGTCGGCGAGGGCGGCTTCGGCCAATGCGGCGGCTTCCCGGGGCGTGTAGGGCGGCGTGAGCCGGGTCTTGACCCGGCCCGGCACCGGCTCCTTCGCGATGACCAGCAGGGTGGCCGCTTCCCGGCGAGGGTGCCGGGCGCTCATCGTCCGACTCCCTGAACAGTGGTGGCCGTGACCGTCGGCGCCGGGGCGGGCGGCTCACCGAGGACGGCGCGCATGTCGCGTACCGCCTGCCAGGTGCCGCGCCAGGTGCCTGTCACCTTCGAGCGGCCGGTGCGCGGGTGGTACGGCACGTCCGTCTCCGTCACCCGCCAGTCGGCGTCGGCGGCACGGACCACCATCTGCAGCGGGTAGCCGGAGCGCCGGTCGGTCAGCCCCAGGGCCAGCAGCGCTTCGCGGCGGGCGGCGCGCATCGGGCCGAGGTCGTGCAGCCGCAGTCCGGTGCGGCGGCGGATCAGGCGGGCCAGTTCCAGGTTCGCCAGGCGTGCGTGCGCCGGCCAGGCGCCCAGCGTCGTGGGTCGCCGTCGGCCCAGCACAAGGTCGGCGGAGCCGGCGAGGACGGGGCCGGCGACCGCGGGAAGCACTGCAGGGTCCAGGGAACCGTCACAGTCGCTGAAGCAGACGATGTCGGCGGTGGCGGCGGTCAGCCCGGCGTGGCACGCGGCGCCGAAGCCGCGGCGCGGTTCGTGGACGACGTACGCTCCGAGGTCGCCGGCGATGTCCGCGGAGCCGTCGGTCGAACCGTTGTCGACGACGATCGCGCGCCAGCCGGCCGGGATCCGGTCCAGGACCCACGGCAGGGCCCTGGCCTCGTCGAGGCAGGGCAGCACTACGTCGACCAGGGCAGAGGTGGAGGGGGATGTCTCGATCACCCCACTCACCCTACGAACCCGAAAGGGACATAAGGGATTTGGCGATCTTACGGATCGCTGACGTCCGCAGCCGCTCTCGCAGAGGACCGGACACGGGTGCGAGACTCACCAGCGTGAAACGTGTACTCGTCGTGGACGACGATCCCACCGTCTCCGAGGTCGTCGCCGGATATCTGATCCGGGCGGGCTTCGCCGTCGACGTGGCCGCCGACGGCCCCGCCGCCGTGGCCGGGGCAGCCGCGCAGCCGCCGGACCTGGTGGTGCTGGACCTGATGCTGCCCGGCATGGACGGGCTGGAGGTCTGCCGCCGCATCCGGCGGGACGGCCCGCTGCCGGTGATCATGCTGACCGCGCGTGGCGACGAGGAGGACCGCGTCCTCGGCCTGGAGGTCGGGGCGGACGACTACGTCACCAAGCCCTTCAGCCCCCGCGAACTGGTCCTGCGCGTGGAGTCGGTACTGCGCCGCGCCGGGGCGGTGGCGGCCGCGCGGGCCGCACCCGCCGGGGCATGGCTGCGGGCGGGGCCGCTCGCCCTGGAACCCAGGGCCCGCCGAGCCATGCGCCACAGCGATGAACTCGCCCTGACCATCAGGGAGTTCGATCTGCTGGAGTTCTTCCTGCGCAATCCCGGGCGGGCCACGAGCCGGGAGGAACTGATGCGCCAGGTGTGGGGCTGGGAGTTCGGAGACCTGTCGACCGTGACCGTCCACGTGCGGCGGCTGCGCGGGAAGATCGAGGACGATCCGGCGCACCCCCGGCTGATCACCACCGTGTGGGGGGTGGGCTACCGCTTCGACGTCCCCGGTACGAAAGGAGGAGGCGATGCTGCCTGACACCCTCCTGATCGCGTTGTACGCGGCGATCGGCGCCGCCGCCGCCGGACTGCTCGGTGCCGCCGCCCTGCGGTTGCTGCGCCACCGCTCGGTCACGCTGTCGCTGGCCGTGGTCGCCGCCGTCACGGTCGCGGCGATGCTCGCCGGAACGATGCTGGTGGCCTGGGCGATGTTCCTGTCCGACCACGACCTCTGGGTCGTGACGATGGTGTGCTCCATGGCGGCCGTCGTCTCACTCGCCGTCGCCCTCCTCCTCGGCCGCAGCGTCGTCAAGGGCAGCCGGGCCCTGACCAGGGCCACACGCGCCCTCGGCGACGACGGCAGCTTCACTCCGCCCGCCACGGCGCCCACGGCCGAACTCGCCGCTCTCAGCCGCGAGTTGGCCGCCACGAGTGCGAAGCTCGCAGCGTCCCGGGAGCGGGAGCAGGCCCTGGACGCCTCCCGCCGCGAACTGGTCGCCTGGATCTCCCATGACCTGCGTACACCACTCGCCGGACTGCAGGCGATGACCGAGGCGCTGGAGGACGGCATGGTCGCCGACCCGCGCCTCTACCACGCCCGGATCCGCACGGAGGTCGAGCGGATGAGCGACATGGTCGGCGATTTGTTCGAACTCTCCCGCATCCAGGCCGGCGTCCTCGCCCTGAACACCGCCCGTATGTCGGTCTACGACCTGGTCGGTGACGCCATCGCGGGCGCCGACGCCCTCGCCAGGGAGCACGGTGTCTGGCTGGTGGGCGACGGGGTCGAGCCCGTTCCGATCGAGGTCGACGGCCGCGAGATGTCCCGCGTCCTGGCCAACCTGTTGGTCAACGCCATCCGCCGGACTCCCGCCGACGGCACGGTCGCCGTGTCCGCCCGCCGGGAGGCCGACAGCGTCGTCGTCTCCGTGACGGACGGCTGCGGCGGCATCCTGCCCGAGGACCTGCCCCGTGTCTTCGACACCGGCTGGCGCGGTACTCACGCTCGCACCCCGCCCGCCGGGGCCGGACTCGGCCTGGCGATCGTGCGCGGCATCGTCGAGGCCCACAGCGGACGCGCGGCGGTGAGCAACGTACCGGGCGGCTGCCGCTTCGAGGTCCACCTTCCCGCGGCTGTCTGAACGGCCCGTAAGGCGAAGGACCGGCCCCG
>NZ_JBHVDD010000068.1:0-56480 GCF_042802995.1 Streptomyces sp. NPDC057438 | reverse complement strand
GCCCGAACCAACTGGTTCGGGCCACCCCGGCGGCACGTTTCTGCTGGGCTCCGCCCGGAGGGTCAGGCGTCCTCGTGGGTGACCGCGCGGCGCGCGTCGGCGTCCAGGACGCCCCAGCTGATCAGCTGCTCGGTGAGGACCGAGGGGGACTGGTCGTAGATGACGGCGAGTGTGCGCAGGTCGTCCTGGCGGATCGAGAGCACCTTGCCGTTGTAGTCACCGCGCTGGGACTGGATCGTCGCCGCGTAACGCTGCAGCGGGCCCGCCTTCTCGGCCGGCACGTGGGCCAGGCGCTCAAGGTCCAGGACGAGCTTCGGCGGCGGCTCGGCGGCGCCGCCCGGGGTCGTACCGGGAAGCAGTTCCTGCACGGGGACCCCGTAGAAGTCCGCCAGCTCCGCGAGGCGCTGCACGGTGACGGCGCGGTCGCCGCGCTCGTACGAACCGACCACGACCGCCTTCCAGCGTCCCTGGGACTTCTCCTCGACACCGTGGAGGGAAAGGCCCTGCTGGGTGCGGATGGCCCGGAGCTTGGCCCCGAGCTGTTTGGCGTATTCGCTGGACATATAGCTCCCCGGACGAAGGCTGGTGACTCACTGTGAGGTTACGCAGCGTGACTCTGCCCCGTCAAGCCGAATGGTCCGGACCGACTCTTCCGTGGTAACCGAGATCCATTGGGCCAGGGGGGTGATCAGGGGCGTTGCCGGGGCCTGCTACCGTGGACGGCGCAATTCCGACGTCCTTTAAGATCCGTCCCGTGAGGCGGAGAAGGAGGTCCGTTTCATATGGACACGCAAGAGACCCCGCAGGGAGACCCGCGACAGGACGCGCAGGCGTCCGATGCCAGGCCCGTTCTCGAAGGCCCCGACATCGCTCGCGTACTGACCCGCATCGCCCACGAGATCGTCGAACGCGCCAAGGGCGCGGACGACGTGGTGCTCCTCGGCATTCCGACCCGGGGCGTCTTCCTCGCCCAGCGGCTCGCCGCCAAGCTGGAGGAGATCACCGACCGCAAGATCCCGGTCGGTTCGCTCGACATCACCATGTACCGCGACGACCTGCGCATGCACCCGCCGCGTGCGCTGGCCCGCACCGAGATCCCCGGTGACGGCATCGACGGCCGTCTGGTCGTCCTCGTCGACGACGTGCTGTTCTCCGGCCGGACGATCCGCGCGGCGCTCGACGCGCTGAACGACATCGGCCGTCCGCGCGCCGTCCAGCTCGCGGTCCTCGTCGACCGCGGCCACCGCGAACTGCCCATCCGCGCCGACTACGTCGGCAAGAACCTCCCCACGTCGCTGCGGGAGACGGTCAAGGTCCAGCTCGCCGAGGAAGACGGTCGGGACACCGTCCTGCTCGGTGCGAAGCGGACCGCCCAGCAGTAGCACGCGCGCGTGCGGCCTCGTGCCGTACGCGACTTCGTGATGCCCCTGCCTGCCCGGAATCTCCCGAACCGCCTTACGGAGCCTGAAAGATGCAGCGTCATCTCATCTCGGCCGCCGACCTCACCCGCGACGACGCCGTCCTGATCCTCGACACCGCCGAGGAGATGGCCCGGGTCGCGGACCGGCCGATCAAGAAACTGCCGACCCTGCGGGGCCGCACGATCGTCAACCTCTTCTTCGAGGACTCCACGCGCACCCGGATCTCCTTCGAGGCCGCCGAGAAGCGCCTGTCCGCCGACGTCATCAACTTCACCGCCAAGGGATCGAGCGTGTCGAAGGGCGAGTCCCTCAAGGACACCGCCCAGACCCTCGAAGCCATGGGCGTCGACGCCGTCGTCATCCGGCACGGCGCCTCGGGGGCCCCGTACCGGCTGGCGACCTCCGGCTGGATCGACGCCGCCGTGATCAACGCGGGCGACGGGACCCACCAGCACCCCACCCAGGCTCTGCTGGACGCCTTCACCATGCGCCGCCGCCTCGTCGGCCGGGACGCCGGACTCGGCCAGGACCTGTCCGGCAAGCGCATCACGCTCGTCGGTGACGTCCTGCACAGCCGTGTCGCCCGCTCCAACGTGGACCTGCTGCACACCCTCGGCGCCCAGGTCACCCTCGTCGCGCCGCCCACCCTGGTGCCGGTCGGCGTGCACACCTGGCCCTGCGAGGTCAGCTACGACCTCGACAGCACGCTCGCCAAGTCCGACGCGGTGATGATGCTGCGTGTGCAGCGGGAGCGGATGAACGCGGCCTTCTTCCCCACCGAGCGCGAGTACTCGCGGCGCTACGGCCTCGACGGCGACCGCATGGCGCGGATGCCCGAGCACGCCATCGTGATGCACCCCGGCCCGATGGTCCGCGGCATGGAGATCACCGCCGAGGTCGCCGACTCCGACCGCTGCACCGTCGTCGAGCAGGTCGCCAACGGCGTCTCCATCCGGATGGCCGTGCTGTACCTGCTGCTCGGCGGCAACGAGCCCGCCGTGACCCACACCCGCACCACCGAGGAGAAGTAAGACCATGAGCAAGATCCTGATCCGTGGTGCGAAGGTGCTGGGCGGCGAGCCGCAGGACGTGCTGATCGACGGCGAGATCATCGCGGAGGTCGGTACCGGGCTGTCCGCCGAGGACGCCCAGGTCGTCGAGGCCGACGGCAAGGTGCTCCTCCCGGGCCTCGTCGACCTGCACACCCATCTGCGTGAGCCCGGCCGCGAGGACTCCGAGACCGTGCTGACCGGCACGCGCGCGGCGGCCTCCGGCGGCTACACGGCCGTCTTCGCCATGGCCAACACCTTCCCGGTCGCCGACACCGCCGGCGTGGTCGAGCAGGTCTACCGGCTCGGCCAGGAGCACGGCTACTGCGACGTACAGCCCATCGGCGCCGTCACCGTCGGCCTGGAGGGCAAGAAGCTCGCCGAGCTGGGGGCCATGCACGAGTCGGCCGCCGGGGTCACCGTCTTCTCGGACGACGGCAAGTGCGTCGACGACGCGGTGATCATGCGCCGGGCCCTGGAGTACGTGAAGGCCTTCGGCGGCGTCGTAGCCCAGCACGCGCAGGAGCCCCGGCTGACCGAGGGCGCCCAGATGAACGAGGGGATCGTCTCCGCCGAACTGGGTCTCGGCGGCTGGCCCGCGGTGGCCGAGGAGTCGATCATCGCCCGGGACGTCCTGCTCGCCGAGCACGTCGGCTCCCGCGTCCACATCTGCCACCTGTCGACCGCCGGGTCCGTCGAGATCGTCCGCTGGGCCAAGTCCCGCGGCATCGACGTGACCGCCGAGGTCACCCCGCACCACCTCCTGCTCACCGACGAGCTGGTGCGCTCCTACAACCCGGTCTACAAGGTCAACCCGCCGCTGCGCACCGAGCGCGACGTCCTGGCCCTGCGCGAGGCCCTCGCCGACGGCACGATCGACATCGTCGCCACCGACCACGCCCCGCACCCGCACGAGGACAAGGACTGCGAGTGGGCCGCCGCGGCCATGGGCATGGTCGGCCTGGAGACCGCGCTGTCCGTGGTCCAGGAGACGATGGTCGCCACCGGTCTGCTCGACTGGGCCGGCGTCGCGGACCGTATGTCGGTCAAGCCCGCGAGGATCGGTGGGGCGGCCGGACACGGACGTCCCGTCTCGGCAGGTGAGCCCGCCAACCTCGTGCTCGTCGACACGGCATACCGTGGGTCGGTGGATCCCGCGGGCTTCGCCTCGCGCAGCCGCAACACCCCCTACGAGGGCCGCGAGCTGCCGGGCCGTGTCACGCACACGTGGCTGCGGGGCAAGGCCACGCTCGTCGACGGGAAGCTCACGTGACACCTGTAATTCTGCTGGCCGCGGAGAAGGAATCGGCCGAGGTCACCGACTGGGCCGCGCGTATCGGCTGGGTCGTCGGACTCGCCCTGTTCGTCGCGCTCGTCTACTGGCTGATGCGCGAGGGGTGGAGGTGGCGCGGCACGCTCCAGGGCGACCTCCCCGCCCTCCCCACCGCGCCGGACGAGCCGGTCGAGGCCAGACTGAGCATGAGCGGCCGGTACCACGGCTCCACGACAGCCGGGCAGTGGCTCGACCGCATCGTGGCGCACGGCCTGGGCGCCCGCAGCCGGGTCGAGCTGACGCTGACGGACGCGGGCCTGGACGTCGTACGCCCGGGAGCGACCGACTTCTTCGTCCCGGCCGGCGCCCTGCGCGAGGCCAGGCTCGACAAGGGCATCGCCGGGAAGGTCCTCACCGAGGGCGGGCTGCTGGTCGTCACCTGGGAGCACGGCGGCAAGCTGCTCGACTCCGGGTTCCGCTCCGACCGCGCGGCCGAGCACAACGAGTGGGTCGAGACCCTGAACCAGATGATCAACAAGACGGAAACGGAAGGCGCACGATGACGACCTCCACCCGGGGAGCCACCAGGGTTCCCGCCGTACTCGTCCTGGAGGACGGCCGGATCTTCCGCGGCCGTGCCTACGGGGCCGTGGGGGTGACCTTCGGCGAGGCCGTGTTCTCCACCGGGATGACCGGCTACCAGGAGACCCTCACGGACCCGTCGTACCACCGCCAGGTCGTCGTCATGACCGCCCCGCACATCGGCAACACCGGCGTCAACGACGAGGACCCCGAGTCGAAGAAGATCTGGGTCTCCGGCTACGTCGTCCGCGACCCCGCGCGCGTGCCCTCCAACTGGCGCTCCCGGCGCTCCCTGGACGACGAACTGCGCGCCCAGGGCGTCGTCGGCATCTCCGGCATCGACACCCGCGCCCTCACCCGCCACCTGCGCGAGCGCGGCGCCATGCGCGTCGGCATCTTCTCCGGCAACGCGCTGCCCGACGACGGCACGATGCTCACCGAGGTCCGCCAGGCCCCCGAGATGAAGGGCGCGAACCTCTCCGCCGAGGTCGCCACCAAGGAGACGTACGTCGTCCCCGCGATCGGCACCAGGAAGTTCACCGTGGCCGCCGTCGACCTCGGCATCAAGGGCATGACCCCGCACCGCATGGCCGAGCGCGGCATCGAGGTGCACGTCCTGCCCGCCACGGCGACCGCCGAGGACGTCTACGCCGTGAACCCCGACGGTGTGTTCTTCTCCAACGGCCCCGGCGACCCGGCCACCGCCGACCACCCGGTCTCCGTCATGCGGGCGGTCCTGGAGCGCGGCACCCCGCTGTTCGGCATCTGCTTCGGCAACCAGATCCTCGGCCGCGCGCTCGGCTTCGGCACCTACAAGCTGAAGTACGGCCACCGCGGCATCAACCAGCCGGTGCAGGACCGTACGACCGGCAAGGTCGAGGTCACCGCGCACAACCACGGCTTCGCCGTCGACGCCCCGCTCGACCAGGTCTCCGAGACCCCCTTCGGCCGCGCCGAGGTCTCCCACGTGTGCCTCAACGACAACGTGGTGGAGGGGCTCCAGCTCCTCGACCGCCCGGCCTTCAGCGTCCAGTACCACCCCGAAGCGGCAGCGGGCCCGCACGACGCCGCCTACCTGTTCGACCGCTTCGTATCCCTGATGGAGGGCCAGCGTGCCTAAGCGCACCGATATCCAGTCCGTCCTGGTCATCGGCTCCGGCCCGATCGTCATCGGCCAGGCCGCCGAGTTCGACTACTCCGGCACCCAGGCGTGCCGCATCCTGCGCGCCGAGGGCCTGCGGGTCATCCTCGTCAACTCCAACCCCGCGACGATCATGACCGACCCGGAGATCGCCGACGCCACGTACGTCGAGCCGATCACCCCGGAGTTCGTCGAGAAGATCATCGCCAAGGAGCGCCCCGACGCCCTGCTGCCCACCCTCGGCGGTCAGACGGCCCTCAACACGGCCATCTCCCTGCACGAGGCCGGGACGCTGGAGAAGTACAACGTCGAGCTGATCGGCGCCAACGTCGAGGCCATCAACAAGGGCGAGGACCGCGACCTCTTCAAGGACGTCGTCGAGGCCGTGCGCGCCAAGATCGGGCACGGCGAGTCCGCCCGCTCGGTCATCTGCCACTCCATGGACGACGTGCTCAAGGGTGTCGAGACCCTCGGCGGCTACCCCGTCGTCGTCCGCCCCTCCTTCACCATGGGCGGCGCCGGCTCCGGCTTCGCGCACGACGAGGAGGAGCTGCGCCGCATCGCCGGCCAGGGCCTCACCCTCTCGCCGACCACCGAGGTGCTCCTGGAGGAGTCCATCCTCGGCTGGAAGGAGTACGAGCTGGAGCTGATGCGCGACAAGAACGACAACGTCGTGGTCGTCTGCTCCATCGAGAACTTCGACCCCATGGGCGTGCACACCGGCGACTCGATCACCGTCGCGCCCGCGATGACCCTGACCGACCGTGAGTACCAGGTGCTGCGTGACGTCGGCATCGCGATCATCCGCGAGGTCGGCGTCGACACCGGCGGCTGCAACATCCAGTTCGCGGTGAACCCCGAGGACGGCCGGGTCATCGTCATCGAGATGAACCCGCGCGTGTCGCGGTCCTCGGCCCTCGCCTCCAAGGCGACCGGCTTCCCGATCGCCAAGATCGCCGCCAAACTGGCCGTCGGCTACACGCTCGACGAGATCCCCAACGACATCACCGAGAAGACCCCGGCCTCCTTCGAGCCGACGCTCGACTACGTCGTCGTCAAGGCCCCGCGCTTCGCCTTCGAGAAGTTCCCGTCCGCCGACTCCTCCCTGACCACGACCATGAAGTCGGTCGGCGAGGCCATGGCGATCGGCCGCAACTTCACCGAGGCGCTGCAGAAGGCGCTGCGGTCGCTGGAGAAGAAGGGCAGCCAGTTCACCTTCGTCGGCGAGAGCGGCGACAAGGCCGAGCTGCTGCGCGAGGCTGTCCGGCCGACCGACGGCCGGATCAACACCGTCATGCAGGCCATCCGCGCGGGCGCCACCCCCGAGGAGGTCTTCGAGGCCACGAAGATCGACCCGTGGTTCGTCGACCAGCTCTTCCTGATCAAGGAGATCGCGGACGAGCTGGCCGAGGCCGACAAGCTCGACCCGGACCTGCTGGCGGAGGCCAAGCGGCACGGCTTCTCCGACCAGCAGATCGCCGAGATCCGCGGCCTGCGCGAGGACGTCGTGCGCGAGGTCCGGCACGCGCTGGGCGTACGCCCGGTCTACAAGACGGTCGACACCTGTGCCGCCGAGTTCGCGGCGAAGACGCCGTACTTCTACTCCTCCTACGACGAGGAGACCGAGGTCGCCCCGCGCGAGAAGCCGGCCGTGATCATCCTCGGCTCGGGCCCGAACCGTATCGGCCAGGGCATCGAGTTCGACTACTCCTGCGTCCACGCCTCCTTCGCGCTGAGCGACGCGGGCTACGAGACGGTGATGGTCAACTGCAACCCCGAGACCGTCTCCACGGACTACGACACCTCCGACCGTCTGTACTTCGAGCCGCTGACGCTGGAAGACGTGCTGGAGATCGTGCACGCCGAGTCGCTGGCCGGGCCCCTCGCGGGCGTGGTCGTCCAGCTCGGCGGCCAGACCCCGCTCGGCCTGTCGCAGGCGCTCAAGGACAACGGCGTCCCCGTCGTGGGCACCTCCCCGGAGGCCATCCACGCCGCCGAGGACCGCGGCGCCTTCGGCCAGGTGCTCGCCGAGGCCGGCCTGCCCGCCCCGAAGCACGGCACGGCCACCACCTTCAGCGGCGCCAAGGCCATCGCCGACGAGATCGGCTACCCGGTCCTCGTCCGCCCGTCGTACGTGCTCGGCGGACGCGGCATGGAGATCGTGTACGACGAGACCCGCCTGGAGTCGTACATCGCCGAGTCGACCGAGATCAGCCCCTCCCGGCCGGTGCTCGTCGACCGCTTCCTCGACGACGCGATCGAGATCGACGTCGACGCCCTGTACGACGGGCACGAGCTGTACCTCGGCGGCGTGATGGAGCACATCGAGGAGGCCGGCATCCACTCCGGCGACTCGGCGTGCGCCCTGCCCCCCATCACCCTCGGCGGCTTCGACATCAAGCGCCTGCGCGCCTCCACCGAGGCCATCGCCAAGGGCGTCGGCGTGCGCGGGCTGATCAACATCCAGTTCGCGATGGCCGGGGACATCCTCTACGTCCTGGAGGCCAACCCGCGGGCCTCCCGCACCGTCCCCTTCACCTCGAAGGCGACCGCGGTGCCGCTGGCGAAGGCCGCCGCCCGGATCTCGCTGGGCGCGACCATCGCCGAGCTGCGGACGGAGGGACTGCTCCCTGCCAACGGGGACGGCGGTGAGCTGCCGCTCGACGCGCCGATCTCCGTCAAGGAGGCCGTCATGCCGTGGTCGCGCTTCCGCGACATCCACGGACGCGGCGTCGACACCATCCTCGGCCCGGAGATGCGCTCCACCGGCGAGGTCATGGGCATCGACTCGGTCTTCGGCACGGCGTACGCCAAGTCGCAGGCCGGCGCGTACGGGCCGCTGCCCACCAAGGGCCGCGCGTTCATCTCGGTCGCCAACCGCGACAAGCGCTCGATGATCTTCCCGGCGCGCGAGCTGGTGGCGCACGGCTTCGAACTGCTCGCCACGTCCGGCACGGCAGAGGTGCTCAGGCGCAACGGCATCAACGCCACCGTCGTCCGCAAGCAGTCCGAGGGCACCGGCCCGAACGGGGAGAAGACGATCGTCCAGCTCATCCACGACGGCGAGGTCGACCTCATCGTCAACACGCCGTACGGCACCGGCGGCCGCCTCGACGGCTACGACATCCGTACGGCGGCCGTGGCCCGCTCCGTGCCCTGCCTGACGACCGTGCAGGCGCTCGCCGCGGCCGTCCAGGGCATCGACGCGCTCAACCACGGCGACGTGGGCGTGCGCTCGCTCCAGGAACACGCCGAACACCTGATCGCGGCCCGCGACTAGCAGCCCTGAGGGGGACATCGGAAACGGTGTCCCCCTCTTCGTGAGGACACCACCATGTACAAGCTCTTCTTCCGTCTGGTCTTCAAGCGGATGGACCCGGAGGAGGCCCATCACCTGGCCTTCCGCTGGATCCGCCTCGTCGCCCGCGTCCCCGTGCTGCGCACCTTCCTGGCGGCCGCACTCGCGCCCCGCTATGAGGAACTGCGCACGGAGGCCTTCGGGCTGCGGATGCACGGCCCCTTCGGACTCGCCGCCGGCTTCGACAAGAACGCGATCGCCATCGACGGGATGTCGATGCTCGGCTTCGACCACGTCGAGATCGGCACGGTGACGGGCGAGGCCCAGCCCGGCAACCCCAAGAAGCGGCTGTTCCGCCTGGTCGCCGACCGCGCCCTGATCAACCGCATGGGCTTCAACAACGAGGGCTCCCTCGCCGTCGCCGCCCGCCTGGCCTCCCGCAGCCCCGTCTTCAGGACGGTCGTGGGCGTCAACATCGGCAAGACCAAGGTCGTCCCGGAGGAGGAGGCCGCGGGGGACTACGTGAAGTCCACCGAGCGCCTCGCCCCGTACGCCGACTACCTGGTCGTCAACGTCTCCTCGCCCAACACGCCCGGCCTGCGCAACCTCCAGGCCACCGAGGCGCTGCGGCCCCTGCTGACCGCCGTCCGCGAGGCCGCCGACCGCGCGGTCCGCACCCGCCGCGTCCCGCTGCTGGTGAAGATCGCGCCGGACCTCGCCGACGAGGACATCGACGCCGTCGCCGACCTCGCCGTGGAACTCGGCCTGGACGGGATCATCGCCACGAACACCACCATCGCGCGCGAGGGGCTCGGACTCACCTCCGAACCCTCCCTGGTGAAGGAGGCGGGCGGTCTGTCCGGCGCCCCCGTCAAGGCCCGCTCCCTCGCGGTCCTGCGCCGCCTCTACGCGCGCGTGGGCGACCGGATCACCCTGGTGGGCGTCGGTGGCGTCGAGAACGCCGAGGACGCCTGGCAGCGCATCCTGGCGGGCGCCACCCTGGTCCAGGGCTACAGCGCCTTCGTCTACGAGGGCCCCTTCTGGGCCCGCGCCGTCCACAAGGGCCTGGCCGCCCGTCTGCGCACCAGCCCGTACGCCACTCTCGCCGACGCGGTCGGCGCCGACGTGAGGAAGACCGTATGACCGAGCCCTTCGGCGCACGGCTGCGCCGGTCCATGGACGAGCGCGGCCCGCTCTGCGTGGGCATCGACCCGCACGCCTCCCTGCTCGCCGACTGGGGCCTGAACGACGACATCGCCGGCCTGGAGCGCTTCAGCCGCACGGTCGTCGAGGCACTCGCGGACCGGGTGGCCGTCCTCAAGCCGCAGAGCGCGTTCTTCGAGCGCTTCGGGTCCCGGGGCGTCGCCGTGCTGGAGAGGTCCGTCCAGGAGGCGCGGGCCGCCGGCGCGCTGGTGGTGATGGACGCCAAGCGCGGCGACATCGGCTCCACCATGGCCGCCTACGCCGAGACCTTCCTGCACAAGGACGCGCCCCTCTTCTCGGACGCGCTGACGGTCTCGCCCTACCTGGGTTACGGCTCGCTGAAGCCCGCCGTGGAGCTGGCGCGCGAGAACGGGGCCGGACTGTTCGTGCTGGCGCTCACCTCCAACCCCGAGGGCGGAGAGGTGCAGCACGCGCTGCGCGGCGACGGCCGGAACGTGGGCGCGACCATGCTGGCGCACCTGGCGGCCGAGAACGCGGGCGAGGCGCCCCTGGGGTCCTTCGGTGCCGTCGTCGGCGCCACGCTCGGTGACCTCTCGTCCTACGACCTGAACATCGGCGGACCTCTCCTGGCACCCGGGATCGGCGCCCAGGGAGCCACTCCGGCAGATCTTCCGGCGGTCTTCGGGAGCGCTGTGCGTCAGGTGGTCCCGAACGTCAGCCGAGGTGTCCTTCGTCACGGTCCCGAAATCGTCGCTCTGCGTGACGCCTCGTGTCGTTTCGCGGACGAGATCCGCATCGCGACGACGGCCGCCTGAGACCTCCGATGAGTGCCGGGAGGCGGTTCCCGGACGACTTGAGTCTGAATACATTCTCAAATCCAGGGCATTATGCAGCTTATGTCCGACTCCATGGAGGCTGACCAGGACTTTTCCGCTGTTCTCGCTGACTCCGGCGGACTTGGCCGCTAGTCTCCGAGCAGGGTCGACGGGCAAGCGTGTTGCTCGTGGCACCCCAGGTGAGGGGCGACTAGGTTCCTCACCGGTCCGTATCCGACAGTTCGACATCCGAGGTGACGTAGGCGTGGCTCTTCCGCCCCTTACCCCTGAACAGCGCGCAGCCGCGCTCGAAAAGGCCGCCGCGGCTCGCCGGGAGCGGGCCGAGGTCAAGAATCGACTCAAGCACTCCGGCGCCTCCCTGCACGAGGTCATCAAGCAGGGCCAGGAGAACGACGTCATCGGCAAGATGAAGGTCTCCGCCCTGCTCGAGTCCCTGCCGGGCGTGGGCAAGGTCCGCGCCAAGCAGATCATGGAGCGACTGGGCATCTCCGAGAGCCGTCGTGTACGCGGCCTCGGGTCCAACCAGATCGCCTCCCTGGAGCGTGAGTTCGGCAGCACCGGTTCCTGATCCCGCCCCCTGACGGGAAGGGAGTCCCGGGCACTCCGGGATTGCTGGAATAATCGCTGCATGGCTGCAACATTCCGGGGGACGACCCCCGAGCCCCCGGACGTACGTCCGCGGCTGACCGTGCTCTCCGGCCCCTCCGGGGTCGGCAAGAGCACGGTCGTCGCCCATATGCGCAAGGCGCACCCCGAGGTCTGGCTCTCGGTGTCGGCGACGACCCGCAAGCCGCGCCCCGGTGAGCAGAGCGGAGTCCACTACTTCTTCGTCACCGACGAGGAGATGGACAAGCTGATCGCCAACGGCGAGCTGCTGGAGTGGGCCGAGTTCGCCGGCAACCGCTACGGCACCCCCCGGGCCGCCGTGCTCGAACGCCTGGAGCGGGGCGAGCCCGTCCTGCTGGAGATCGACCTCCAGGGCGCGCGGCAGGTCCGCGAGACCATGCCGGACGCCCAGCTGGTGTTCCTGGCTCCGCCTTCCTGGGAGGAGCTGGTGCGCCGGCTCACCGGGCGGGGCACCGAACCGCCCGAGGTGATCGAACGCCGCCTGGAGGCGGCCAAGATCGAGCTGGCGGCCGAGCCGGAGTTCGACGTCACCCTGGTCAACACCTCCGTCGAGGACGTGGCCCGCGAGCTGCTAGCCTTGATGGATGTTGTGTGATCACGGGTTCTGTCCGTTTTCTGTGATCACGACCGATCTTTTCCCATCCATCGGAAGGTAGAGCGTGTCCTCTTCCATCTCCGCGCCCGAGGGCATCATCAACCCGCCGATCGACGAGCTCCTCGAGGCAACCGACTCGAAGTACAGCCTCGTGATCTACGCGGCCAAGCGTGCTCGCCAGATCAACGCGTACTACTCGCAGCTCGGCGAGGGTCTCCTCGAGTACGTCGGTCCTCTCGTCGACACCCACGTGCACGAGAAGCCGCTCTCGATCGCCCTGCGCGAGATCAACGCGGGTCTGCTGACGTCCGAGGCCGTCGAGGGCCCCGCGTAAGTCGTATCAGCAGATCGCGGTAGCTTTTTCCACAGGCCCGGCAGTGCGACTGTCGGGCCTGTGGTGTGTCATGGAGCGCGTACACATCCGAGTGCGGGGAGGCACGGTGGGCAAGCCGAAGGTCGTTCTGGGGGTCAGCGGTGGGATCGCCGCCTACAAGGCGTGCGAGCTGCTGCGCCGGCTGACCGAGTCCGGGCATGACGTCCGGGTCGTGCCGACCGACTCCGCGCTGCACTTCGTGGGCGCCGCCACCTGGTCCGCGCTCTCCGGCAACCCGGTCTCCACCGAGGTCTGGGAGAGCGTCCACGAGGTGCCGCACGTCCGCATCGGCCAGGCGGCCGACCTGGTGGTCGTGGCCCCGGCGACCGCCGACATGCTGGCCAAGGCCGCCCACGGCCTCGCCGACGACCTCCTCACCAACACCCTGCTCACCGCCCGCTGTCCCGTCGTCTTCGCCCCCGCCATGCACACCGAGATGTGGGAGCACCCGGCCACCCAGGAGAACGTGGCGACGCTGCGCCGCCGGGGGGCTCTCGTCATCGACCCGGCCGTGGGCAGACTGACCGGCGCCGACACCGGCAAGGGCCGGCTCCCGGACCCCGGGGAGATCTTCGAGGTCTGCCGCCGGGTGCTGGCCCGCGGGGTCACCGAGCCGGACCTCGTCGGCCGGCACGTCGTCGTCACCGCCGGCGGCACCCGCGAACCCCTCGACCCGGTCCGCTTCCTCGGCAACCGCTCCTCCGGCAAACAGGGCTACGCCCTCGCCCGTACGGCCGCCGCCCGGGGCGCGCGCGTCACCCTGATCGAGGCCAACACCGGACTGCCGGACCCCGCGGGCGTGGACGTCGTACGCGTCGGTACGGCCGTCCAGCTGCGCGAGGCGGTGCTCAAGGCGGCGCCGGACGCCGACGTCGTGGTGATGGCGGCGGCGGTCGCCGACTTCCGCCCCGACACCTACGCCGCCGGGAAGATCAAGAAGAAGGACGGCCAGGAGCCCGCGCCCCTCGTGCTGGTGCGTAATCCGGACATCCTCGCGGAGATCTCGGCGGACCGCCCCCGCCCCGGCCAGGTGGTCGTCGGCTTCGCCGCGGAGACCGACGACGTCCTCGCCAACGGCCGCGCCAAACTGGCGCGCAAGGGGTGCGATCTGCTGGTGGTGAACGAGGTGGGGGAGCGCAAGACCTTCGGCTCCGAGGAGAACGAGGCGGTGGTGCTGGGAGCCGACGGCAGTGAGACGCCGGTGCCGTACGGCCCGAAGGAGGCGCTGGCCGAAACGGTGTGGGACCTGGTCGTGGACCGCCTCGACTGACAGTGCCATTCGCGTCACGTCTCCCTCGAACCTCGCACATTGGGGCGTGGCGACCCTGGCGGACAGCTACGGCCATTGGGCAGAATGCACGTGCCGCAGGTCACAAGGCTCCCGAGAGGCGAGACAGGTGGGCCGGTGGCCGAGCCCGACCGATAAACTGTTCTCGGACGACGCCGGGCGCAGCCCCCGAGCACGTCCGCCAATGATCAGCCAGCAGCCGCTGCAACCCCAGGGAGCGTTGTGTCCCGTCGTCTGTTCACCTCGGAGTCCGTGACCGAGGGTCACCCCGACAAGATCGCTGACCAGATCAGCGATGCCATTCTCGATGCGCTGCTGCGCGAGGACCCCACGTCCCGTGTAGCGGTGGAGACGCTCATCACGACCGGCCTGGTGCACGTGGCCGGCGAGGTCACGACCAAGGCGTACGCGCCGATCGCCCAGCTGGTGCGCGACACCATCCTGGACATCGGCTACGACTCGTCGAAGAAGGGCTTCGACGGCGCCTCCTGCGGTGTGTCGGTGTCGATCGGCTCGCAGTCCCCCGACATCGCGCAGGGTGTGGACACGGCCTACGAGAACCGGGTCGAGGGTGACGAGGACGAGCTGGACCGTCAGGGCGCCGGCGACCAGGGCCTGATGTTCGGTTACGCGACGGACGAGACGCCGACGCTGATGCCGCTGCCGATCTTCCTGGCGCACCGGCTGTCGAAGCGTCTGTCCGAGGTCCGCAAGAACGGCACGATCCCCTACCTCCGTCCCGACGGAAAGACCCAGGTCACCATCGAGTACGACGGTGACAAGGCGGTCCGTCTGGACACGGTCGTGGTCTCCTCGCAGCACGCCAGCGACATCGACCTGGAGTCCCTCCTCGCCCCCGACATCCGCGAGTTCGTGGTGGAGCCGGAGCTGAAGGCCCTGCTGGACGACGGCATCAAGCTGGAGACCGAGGGCTACCGCCTGCTGGTCAACCCGACCGGCCGCTTCGAGATCGGCGGCCCGATGGGCGACGCCGGCCTCACCGGCCGCAAGATCATCATCGACACCTACGGCGGCATGGCCCGCCACGGTGGCGGCGCCTTCTCCGGCAAGGACCCGTCCAAGGTCGACCGCTCCGCCGCGTACGCGATGCGCTGGGTCGCCAAGAACGTCGTCGCGGCCGGCCTCGCCTCCCGCTGCGAGGTCCAGGTGGCGTACGCCATCGGCAAGGCCGAGCCCGTCGGTCTCTTCGTCGAGACCTTCGGCACCGCCAAGGTCGACACCGACCGGATCGAGAAGGCCATCGACGAGGTCTTCGACCTCCGCCCGGCCGCCATCATCCGCGACCTCGACCTCCTGCGCCCGATCTACGGCCAGACCGCCGCGTACGGTCACTTCGGCCGTGAGCTGCCCGAGTTCACCTGGGAGCGCACGGACCGCGTCGAGGCGCTGCGCACGGCCGCGGGGCTGTAGGTCCCACGGCTCCTCCGCTTCCCGGCGAGGCCCGGTGTCCCTTCGGGGGCGCCGGGCCTCGCCGTTCCCGTTGCTTCCCTTGCGTGCCCGCGGTTCCGTCGGCGCCGCCGGTCCGGTGATCGCGGACGGCGCCGGTTGTCAGTGGCGTTTGGGAGAATGCGGGTGTGAGCGGCGAGGACGGGACGAGGGGCGGCGGCGCGGCCGGGGACGTGGGGCCGGAGCAGCTCGCGCTGGTCCGGGAAGCGGTGCGCAAGGCCAAGGCCCCGCGCGCCAAGCCGCGAACCTGGCGGGGAGCGGCGCTGGCGAAGGAGCTGCCGGTCGCCCGTGTGCTGGTCGACAAGGGAGTGCTGCACCTCGACCGGTACTTCGACTACGCGGTGCCGGAGGAGCTGGACGAGGTCGCCCGACCCGGGGTCCGGGTCAGGGTGAGGTTCGGGGCCGGGGGGCGCAACGTCAGGGAAGGGCGGCGCGAGGGCGGCTCGCTGATCGACGGGTTCCTGGTCGAGCGGGTCGCCGAGTCGGACTACCCCGGAGCCCTGGCCGCGCTCGCGCAGGTCGTCTCGCCGGAGCCCGTGCTGGGGCCCGAGCTGCTGGGCCTCGCACGGGCCGTGGCGGACCGGTACGCCGGGAGCCTCGCGGACGTGCTGCAACTGGCCGTTCCGCCCCGGCACGCCCGGGCCGAGGCGGCCGGGACGGGCGAACCGCCACGGCCTCCGGTCGCGCCCGAGCCCGGGTCGTGGGCGCGGTACGGGCGAGGTGTGGAGTTTCTCCGGTCGCTGGCGGGCGGGGGTGCGCCCCGGGCGGTGTGGACCGCGTTGCCGGGGCCGGAATGGGCCGAGGAGATCGCCCGGGCCGTGCAGGCGACGCTGGCCTCCGGGCGGGGGGCACTCGTCGTCGTACCGGCGGGGCGGCCCGCGGCCCGGGTGGACGAGGCGCTCGGGGAGCTGCTGGGGGAGGGGCGGCACGCACTGCTGACGGCCGACGCCGGGCAGGAGCGGCGGTACCGGGAGTGGCTGGCCGTGCGGCGGGGGGCCGTACGGGCGGTGGTCGGGACCCGGGCGGCCATGTTCGCACCGGTGCGCGATCTGGGGCTGGTCGTCGTCTGGGACGACGGAGACTCCGGCCACAGTGACGACAACGCCCCCTTCCCGCACGTACGCGAGGTGCTGGAGCTGCGGGCCTCGCGGGACAGGTGCGCCTTCCTGCTGGGGAGCTGGACCTGCACGGTCGAGGCCGCCCAGCTCGTCGAGAGCGGGTGGGCCGCGCCGATCGTGGCCGGGCGGGAGCAGGTGCGGGCTGCCGCGCCGCTGGTGCGGACCGTGGGGGACGGCGATCTCGCGCGGGACGAGGCGGCTCGGGCGGCGCGGCTGCCCAGCCTCGCCTGGCAGGTCGCGCGGGACGGCCTCAGGGACGGGCCGGTGCTCGTGCAGGTCCCCCGGCGCGGGTACGTGCCGCGGATGGCCTGCGCGCGCTGCCGGGAGCCCGCGCGGTGCCGGCACTGCGCGGGGCCGCTGGAGGCGCGGGACGGCGCCGGGGCACTGGTATGCGGGTGGTGCGGGCGTGAGGAGGGCGGCTGGCACTGCCCCGAGTGCGGGGGCCACCGGCTCCGGGCGCAGGTCGTGGGGGCGCGGCGGACCGCCGAGGAACTGGGGCGCGCCTTCCCGGCCGTACCCGTGCGGACCTCGGGGCGGGAACAGGTGCTGGACACCGTGCCGGGGACGCCCGCGCTGGTCGTGAGCACGCCGGGGGCCGAGCCCGTCGCCGAGGGCGGGTACGCGGCCGCGCTGCTGCTCGACGGGTGGGCCATGCTCGGGCGGCCCGATCTGCGGGCCGGGGAGGACGCGCTGCGGCGGTGGATCGGTGCGGCGGCGCTGGTTCGGAACCAGGGGGCGGGCGGCACGGTCGTCGTGGTCGCCGAGCCGACCCTGCGGCCGGTCCAGGCGCTCGTGCGCTGGGATCCGGTCGGGCACGCGGTGCGGGAACTGGCCGAGCGGGCCGAGCTGGGGTTCCCGCCGGTCTCCCGGATGGCGGCCGTGTCCGGGACCGCCGAGGCGGTCGTCGATTTTCTGGCCGCGGTCGAACTGCCTTCGGATGCCGAGGTGTTGGGACCCGTGCCGCTGGCCGGACCGTTCTCCGGGACCGGCGCCGGGTCCGCCGCGGGCACGGAGCCGGCGAGGGCGCGGCGGGCGGGGTCGCCGCCGCCGGGGGAGCGGTGGGAACGCGCACTGGTCCGGGTCCCGCCGGGCAGCGGGGCCGCGCTGGCGGCCGCACTGAAGGCCGCTCAGGCGGCGCGGATGGCGCGGGGGGTGAGCGAGGGTGCGCGGGTACGGATCCGGATGGACCCGCCGGACATCGGCTGAGAGGCCCCGGGCGCACGGAAGACGACGTGACGCCGTCGACATGGCGCTGCCTCCCGGTGGGACACCGGGAGGCAGTCGGTCGGTCAGCCGTTGCGCGGGCCGGGGAAGGCCGTGGGTCTGACGTCCTCGCGGAGAGTGGGGCTGCCCGCCGTCGGCTGGGTGGGCATGTGCGCGGGCATGGGGGCCGGGATCGGGGCGGGCATCGAACGGGCCGCGGGGACCGTGGGGATGCCGGCGGCGACGTTGACGGTGCGGGAGCCCTGGGGCTCGCCCGTCCGCTCCGCCTCCGCGGCGGCCTGGGCCGCCGCGCGCCGGGCGCCGTAACGGCGGTGCACGGCCTGCTTGGTGACGCCGAGGGCCGATCCCACCGCGTCCCACGAGAAGCCGAGGGAGCGGTCGAAGTCCACGGCGGCCGTGACCAGGGTCTCGACACTGTCCCGCAGCTCCTGGGCGAGGCGGACGGTCGGGGCGGGGGCGCGTCCGTAGACGACGAAGCCCGTGGAGGGGCCGGAGCGGCGCGGGCGGTAGACATTGCCCAACTGGGCGGTGAGGGTGCGCAGTGCGTCCACCTGCCGGCGGACCCGCTCGATGTCCCGCACCAGCAAGTGCAGGCTGGCCCGAGCCTGGGCGTCGTGGGTTGCGTGGTCGGCCATGAACAAGCCTCTCGAACCGGCGTTGAAAAGGGGCAGTGCCGCGAATGCGGCCCGTAGTGGTCAACTCTTTCTTGACCAACGCGAATTCGCTCCGCTGGTCACGGTGTGGGGGCGTGGCGGCATATGCGCGGGGCGCGCGGGCGGGGATGCGCCCCCGCTGCCGCTGGGCCGTGGGGGTGCCCGTCCACGTACCGGCCGACAGGTACGGGCCGCCGTGGAGGTGCTTCGCCGTCAGGCGGGCCGGACGCGGAACATAGACTGGGGCGTTGCCCCGCGTCGTCGTGTGTGCGTCGTCGTGTGTGCGTCGTCGCGACGGGGTGGTCGAAATTCCGTGCGAGAGGCCGTCAGTCATCCATGAAGCTTGTCTTCGCTGGTACCCCAGAGGTCGCTGTTCCCGCGCTGGACGCGTTGCTCGCGTCGGGGAGGCATGAGGTGGCCGCGGTCGTGACGCGGCCGGACGCGCCCGCGGGGCGGGGACGGCGGCTGGTCGCGAGCCCGGTGGCGCAGCGGGCGGAAGAGGCGGGCATCGAGGTGCTGAAGCCGCGTCGGCCCGGGGACGAGGACTTCCTCGCGCGGCTGAGGGAGATCGCGCCCGACTGCTGCCCCGTCGTCGCGTACGGAGCCCTGCTGCCCCGGGTCGCCCTCGACGTGCCCGCCCACGGGTGGGTCAACCTGCACTTCTCCCTGCTGCCTGCCTGGCGGGGCGCCGCACCCGTCCAGCACTCGATCATGGCGGGGGACGAGATCACCGGGGCCTCCACCTTCCTGATCGAGGAGGGGCTCGACTCGGGGCCGGTGTACGGGACGGTCACCGAGGAGATCCGGCCGACGGACACCAGCGGCGATCTGCTGACCCGGCTCGCCTTCGCGGGCTCCGGGCTGCTCGCCGCCACGATGGACGGCATCGAGGACGGCACCCTCAAGGCCGTGCCGCAGCCCGCCGACGGGATCACCCTCGCGCCGAAGATCACCGTGGAGGACGCCCGGATCGACTGGGCCGCGCCCGCGCTGCGCGTCGACCGGGTCGTGCGCGGCTGCACGCCCGCGCCGGGCGCCTGGACGACGTTCCGCGGTGAGCGGCTGAAGCTCGTCCAGGTGGCGCCGGTGCCCGAGCGGACCGGGCTCGCCCCGGGCGCGCTCGACATCGGCAAGAACAGCGTCCACGTCGGGACCGGGTCGTACGCGGTGGAACTGCTCTGGGTGCAGGCCCAGGGCAAGAAGCCGATGCGGGCCGCCGACTGGGCGCGCGGGGCACGGATCGACGTCGGCGAGACCGTCGGTGACTGAGGCGCCCCCGCGGCGACCGGGATCGGTACCCCTCACCATGTCCGCAGGCCAGACCCGGCCGACGTCCGGCGCTCCGTCCCCGCGGCGTAGGCTGGGCGTGGCATCTCGACCCATATCCGGAGCACCTTTTTCGTGAGTGAGCAGTCCCGTCGTCCGGGCAAGCCGGGCAAGCCCTACCGTCGTCCTCAGAAGGACCCCGTCCGCATGCTGGCCTTCGAGGCGCTCAGGGCCGTCGACGAACGGGACGCGTACGCGAACCTCGTTCTGCCGCCGCTGCTGCGCCGGGCGCGGGAGAAGGAGGGGCCCGAGAAGTTCGACGCGCGGGACGCGGCGCTCGCGACCGAGCTGGTCTACGGGACGCTGCGCCGGCAGGGGACGTACGACGCGGTCATCGCGGAGTGCGTGGACCGGCCCCTGCGCGAGGTCGACCCGCCGGTGCTCGACGTGCTGAGCCTCGGCGCGCACCAGCTGCTGGGGACGAGGATCCCCACCCATGCCGCCGTGTCCGCCTCGGTGGACCTCGCGCGGGTCGTGCTCGGCGACGGGCGGGCCAAGTTCGTGAACGCCGTGCTGCGCAAGATCGCCCAGCATGACCTCGACGACTGGCTGGAGCGGGTCGCACCGCCCTACGACGACGATCCGGAGGATCACCTCGCCGTCGTGCACTCGCATCCCCGCTGGGTCGTCTCCGCGCTCTGGGACTCCCTCGGCGGCGGGCGCGCCGGCATCGAGGATCTGTTGGAGGCCGACAACGAGCGGCCCGAGGTCACCCTCGTGGCCCGGCCCGGCCGGGCCACCACCGAGGAACTGCTGCGGGAGGAGGCCGCGGTGGCGGGGCGCTGGTCGCCGTACGCCGTGCGGCTCTCCGAGGGCGGTGAGCCGGGCGCCGTGGACGCCGTACGGGAGGGCCGGGCGGGTGTGCAGGACGAGGGCAGCCAGCTCGTGGCGCTCGCGCTCGCCAACGCCCCGCTGGAGGGACCCGACAAGGCCTGGCTCGACGGGTGCGCCGGACCCGGCGGCAAGGCCGCGCTGCTCGCCGCGCTCGCCGCCGAGCGCGGGGCCGTGCTGCTCGCCTCCGAGAAGCAGCCGCACCGGGCGGGACTGGTCGCGAAGGCGCTGCACGGCAACCCGGGCCCGTACCAGGTGATCGCCGCCGACGGCACCCGCCCGCCGTGGCGGCCCGGCGCGTTCGACCGGGTGCTGATGGACGTGCCCTGTACGGGGCTGGGGGCCCTCCGGCGGCGGCCCGAGGCCCGCTGGCGGAGGCGGCCCGAGGACCTGGAGGGCTTCGCCCCGCTCCAGCGCGCGCTGCTGCGGACCGCGCTGGACTCCGTACGGGTCGGTGGGGTCGTCGGCTACGCGACCTGCTCGCCCCACCTCGCGGAGACCCGCGCGGTGGTCGACGACGTGCTCAAGAGTTACGGCGACGCGGCCGACCTCATCGACGCCCGGCCGCTGCTGGAGGGCGTACCGGCGCTGGGGGAGGGGCCCGACATCCAGCTGTGGCCGCATCTGCACGGGACCGACGCGATGTACCTGGCTCTCATCCGCCGGGTCGCGTAGCCACGCGTTCCCTCGGGGGCGGTGCCCCGCCGTCCTCGTGGGCGAGCCGGTGGGGCCACCACACCTTCGGTCCGACGTCCAGGAACAGGGCGGTGACCAGGACGGACCGCACGACGAAGGTGTCCAGGAGGACGCCCAGGGCCACCGCGAAGCCGATCTCGGCGAAGGCGACCATGGGGAGCGTGCCGAGGGCCGCGAAGGTGCCGGCGAGGACCAGGCCGGCCGAGGTGATCACCGCGCCTGTCGTCGCGAGGCCCGTCACCACGGCCTTGCGGGTGCCCTGGTGGGCGGCCTCCTCGCGGATGCGGGTGGTCAGGAAGATGTTGTAGTCGATGCCCAGGGCGACCAGGAAGACGAAGACGAACAGGGGGAAGTCGGTCGACTCGCCCGCGTAGTCGAAGAGGTGTCTGAACGCGAGCGCGCTGATGCCCAGCGCGGCGGCGAAGGACAGGATCACCGTCCCGATCAGCAGGAGCGGGGCGATCAGGGCGCGGAGCAGGGCGCAGAGGATCAGCAGGACCACGAGCAGCACCAGCGGGATGATCAGGATGTTGTCGCGGGTGGTCGCCTCGTCCATGTCCAGCAGGGCCGCCGTACCGCCGCCCACCTGGGCGTCGGCGTCCGGCACCGCGTGGACGGCGTCCCGGACCCGTTCCACGGTCTGCTTGGCGGCCTCGCTGTCGGCGGGGTCGGACATGGTGGCCTCGAAGAGGACCCGGCCCTCGTGGGCGGGTTTCGTGCCGGGCGGCAGGCCGAGCGAGTCCGGCACGACCCCTTCCGTGTCGGCGACCGCGCGGCCCACCTCCCTGGCCTGCGCCTGGTTGCTGACGATCACCAGGGGGTCGCCGCTGCCCGCCGGGAAGTAGCGTGCCGAGACCTCCTGGCCGACGATCGAGTCCGGTTTCCCGGTGAAGGCGTCCGCGTTGCCGATGCCCTCCGCGCGCAGCTGGATCAGGCCCAGCGAGCACAGGGCGAGGGCGGCGGCCGTGGCGACCCAGACCGTGCGCGGCCGGCGGGAGAAACGGCGGCCCATCCGGGCCCAGACACCGTTCTCGGTCGGGTCGGCGGTGCCGAGGTGCGGGATCACCGGCCAGAAGATCCAGCGGCCGAAGATCACCAGCAGGGCGGGGAACAGCGTCATCATCGCCAGCAGCGCGACCGCGACACCGATGGCCGCCACCGGGCCCAGACCGCTCGTGGAGTTCATCTCGGCGGCGAGCAGCACCAGCATGCTCAGCACGACCGTCGCGCCGGACGCCAGCACCGCCGGTCCCGCCCGGTGCAGGGCGAGGGCCATCGCCTCGTGACGGTCCTCGTGACGGCGCAGTTCCTCCCGGTAGCGGGCCACGAGCAGCAGGGCGTAGTCGGTGCCCGCGCCGAAGACGAGGACGGTGAGAATGCCTGCGCTCTGACCGTTCACGGTCAGACCGGTGTGCTCCGCGAGCAGGTAGATCAGGGCCTGGGCCGTGAACAGGGCGGCGATGACCCCGAGCAGGGGGACCAGGATGAGGGTCGGACTGCGGTAGGTGAGCAGCAGCATCACGATGACGACGGCCATCGCGGACATCAGCAGCGTGGAGTCGATGCCCTCGAACGCCTCGGAGAAGTCGGCGGACGTACCGCCCGGCCCGGTGATGTGCACGGCGAGCCCGTCGCCGCCCTCACCCACGTCGTCCCGGATCGAGTCGACCGCCGGCGCGATCCGCTCCCAGCCCTTCTCGTCCATCGTGATCGGGACGAGGACCTGGGCCGCCCGCGGGTCGACGGCCCGGTCGTAGACGGGCCCCCGGGTCTGGTCACCGATGATCCCGTGGGCGGTGAGCCCCTTGAGCTCCCGTACGTCCGTCTCGATCGCCGCCCGGTCCTCGGCGGTCAGCCCGCCGTCCCGGGCGTAGACGACGACCGCCGGGATCTGTTCGGGCCGGAAGCCCTCGGAGATCTCCAGGACCTGGGTCGACTCGGCCGAGCCGGGAAGCCACGAGGCCGCGTCGTTGTCCTGGGCGTCGGTGAGTTTCGTGGCGAACGGTGCCACCACGAACAGCACCACCAGCCACAGTCCCAGCACGACCCACTTGGCCCGCCGCCCGCAGACGAGGTGCCCGATTCCCCGGTTCCCTGTCATACCGACCTCCAGAACCGCGCCCCGCAAGGGGCGCGGGGAACTGCGCGCTCGGCCGACGACGGCCCGCAGCCGGAAAACAACGGTCCCCAAGCCGGACCGATGCCCGCAACCCCCGGAGGGCATGGCAGGCTTGGCCCATGGCCGCGCAGATCAACCCCAGCATCCTGTCCGCCGACTTCGCCCGTCTCGCCGACGAGGCGAAGGCGGTCGAAGGCGCAGACTGGCTCCATGTGGACGTGATGGACAACCATTTCGTGCCGAACCTCACGCTCGGTGTGCCGGTCGTAGAGTCCCTGGCCCGTGCGACGCAGACGCCACTGGACTGCCATCTGATGATCGAGGCCCCCGATCGGTGGGCGCCCCAGTACGTGGAAGCGGGTGCGGGTTCCGTCACCTTCCACGTCGAGGCGGCCGCCGCACCGGTGCGGCTCGCCCGTGAGATCCGGGCCAAGGGTGCCCGGGCCTCCATGGCGCTCAGGCCGGCGACGCCGATCGAGCCGTTCGAGGACCTGTTGCCCGAACTCGACATGGTGCTGATCATGACGGTCGAACCGGGCTTCGGAGGCCAGGCCTTTCTCGACATCATGCTCCCCAAGATCCGCCGGACCCGCGAGTTGATCAGCAAGCACGGCCTCGACCTGTGGCTCCAGGTCGACGGCGGCGTCTCCGCGTCCACCGTCGAGCGCTGCGCCGAGGCGGGCGCGGACGTCTTCGTCGCCGGTTCCGCGGTGTACGGGGCGGACGACCCGGCCGAGGCGGTGCGCGCGCTGCGGGCGCAGGCGGAGGCCGCGACGGCGACCGCGGGCTGGGCCTGCGGCCACTGAGCCGCGGGTCGCACGGCCGTGCGAACACCGAGGTGATCGGGGCACGTCATGCGTATAGAGGGCCAAGGGAACGTGAACGACATTCCTTCGGGCTGATCGAAAACGTCGGATCTGCAAGGATGAACGGCGTATCCATGTGTGAAAGAGCAGTGAGGAGATGACCGTGTCGGGTATGTCGGCGGGCCGGTCAGCCATGCGGATGGGACCCGCTGAGCTGGTTCAGGCGGCGGCCATGGCCCGCCGTTTCTACCTAGAGGGCAAGTCGAAGATCCAGATCGCCGAGGAGTTCGGCGTGAGCCGCTTCAAGGTGGCCCGGGTCCTGGAGACCGCCCTCGAACGGGATCTCGTACGCATCGAGATCCGCGTCCCCGCGGAACTGGACGCCGAGCGCTCCGACGCGCTGCGCGCCCGCTACGGCCTGCGGCACGCCGTGGTCGTCGAGTCCCCGGCCGAGGCCGAGGAGACGACCGATCCGGAGAACCTCGGCGAGGTCGCCGCGGACCTGCTCGGCGAACTGGTGGACGAGGGGGACATCCTCGGCCTCGCCTGGGGCCGCTCCACCATCCACATGGCGGCCGCCCTCGACCGGCTGCCGCCCTGCACGGTGGTGCAGCTGACGGGGGTGTACGACGCCGGGACCGCCGAGCGCGGCTCGGTCGAGGCGGTCCGGCGGGCCGCGCAGGTGTCGGGCGGCGACGCCCACCCCATCTACGCGCCGATGCTGCTGCCGGACGCGGCGACCGCGAGCGCGCTGCGCCACCAGACGGGCATCGCGCGGGCCTTCGAGTACTTCGACAAGGTCACCGTCGCCTGTGTCTCCATCGGCTCGTGGGAGGCGGGCATCTCCACGGTGCACGACATGCTCAGCGACGAGGAGCGCGCCCACTACGCCTCCCTCGGTGTCGCCGCGGAGATGTCCGCGCACCTCTTCGACGCCGAGGGCCGCCGCGTCGGGCGGGACCTGGGCGAGCGGTGCATCACGGTCAAGGCCGACCAGCTCCGCCGTATCCCCGAGGTCGTTGCGATCGCGGGCGGGCAGCGCAAGGCGGCCGCGATCGACGCGGTGCTGCGGTCGGGGCTGGTGACCAGCCTCGTCACCGACACCTCGGCGGCGGACTATCTGCTGACGGCCGGCCAGACGCCCCGGCCGGCGCTCAACCGGGCGGATCCCGACGGCGTCTGAACAGCGCCGTCCGGGCCCCCACCGGTACTCGTGGGGCGCGGCGCGCTGCCCGGTCCGGGTGGTGCGCCCGGGGATACGCGGAGCCGATCGCGTGTCCCCGGGCGCGGCCCGGCCGCCCCGGGGGGCCGTGACCGACAGCGACGCCGGGGTGCGTGCGCCGGGCCCGCACCGGCTCCGGCGCCGGTGGCACTCTGCCGGATCGTGCTTGCTCTCGGAGGATCCTCCCAGAGCGGCCACCGCCCCTCTGGACGATCCGCCGGGGTCGCTCACACCCGCCGACATGGGAGAATGAGGTACGTGCTCTTCCCCCTGGCGGTCCTGTCAGGGGGTCACCTCTGATCGACCGGGATGTGCGGCACGTGCGTTTCCTCAATGACATCCAGCCCGCCTACGACCTGACGTACGACGACGTCTTCATGGTCCCGAGGCGTAGCGCCGTCGGATCGCGGCAGGGCGTGGACCTGGCCTCCCCGGACGGCACGGGCACCACCATCCCGCTCGTCGTCGCCAACATGACCGCCATCGCCGGCCGCCGCATGGCCGAGACGGTGGCCCGCCGCGGCGGTCTGGTGGTCATCCCGCAGGACATCCCCAACGAGGTCGTCACCGACGTCATCTCCTGGGTCAAGAGCCGCCACCTCGTTCTCGACACCCCCATCGTGCTGAATCCGCACCAGACCGTCGCCGACGCGCTGGCCCTGCTGCCCAAGCGGGCTCACAACGCGGGCGTCGTCGTCGACGAGGCGCTGAGGCCCGTCGGAGTCGTCACCGACGCGGACCTGACCGGTGTCGACCGCTTCACCCAGCTCGAAGTCGTCATGTCCCGGGACGTGCTGCTCCTGGACGCCGGCATCGACCCGCGCGAGGCCTTCAACCGGCTCGACGCCGCCAACCGCCGCTACGCGCCCGCCGTCGACGAGGACGGCCGTCTCGCCGGCATCCTCACCCGCAAGGGCGCGCTCCGCGCCACGCTCTACACCCCCGCCGTCGACGCGCACGGCAAGCTGCGCGTCGCCGCCGCGATCGGCGTCAACGGCGACTTCGTGGGCAAGGCCAAGCAACTGCTCGACGCGGGCGTCGACACGCTCGTCATCGACACCGCGCACGGCCACCAGGAGTCGATGATCAACGCGATCAAGCTGGTGCGCGACCTCGACCCCCGGGTGCCGATCGTGGCCGGCAACATCGTCGCCGCCGAGGGCGTGCGGGACCTGATCGAGGCGGGCGCGGACATCGTCAAGGTCGGTGTCGGACCCGGCGCGATGTGCACCACCCGCATGATGACCGGGGTCGGGCGGCCGCAGTTCTCCGCCGTCCTGGAGTGCGCGGCCGAGGCGAAGAAGTACGGCAAGCACGTGTGGGCCGACGGGGGCGTGCGGCACCCGCGCGATGTCGCCATGGCGCTGGCGGCGGGCGCGTCCAACGTGATGATCGGGTCCTGGTTCGCCGGGACGTACGAGTCGCCGGGCGACCTGCAGCAGGACGCGAGCGGGCGGCTGTACAAGGAGTCGTTCGGGATGGCGTCGGCGCGGGCGGTGCGCAACCGCACGAGCGAGGAGTCGGCCTACGACCGGGCGCGCAAGGCGCTGTTCGAGGAGGGCATCTCGACGTCGCGGATGTTCCTGGACCCGGCCCGGCCGGGGGTCGAGGACCTGATCGACTCCGTGATCGCGGGGGTGCGGTCCTCCTGCACGTACGCGGGGGCCGGATCCCTGGAGGAGTTCGCGGAGCGGGCCGTCGTGGGCGTGCAGAGTGCTGCCGGATACGCGGAGGGCAAGCCGCTGCACGCCAGCTGGAGCTAGGGCCCTGCTGACGGATCTCCGTGGGAGAAGGAGCGGCGTTCGGTGCGTGCTCTCGGCGTGCCGGGCGTCGCGACGCCGCGGAGATCCGGCAGAAGGGCCCTGGGGCCGGGGCGTCTTCGCACTCGGCGGAGCTGTGCGTCGGCGGGCGCGGGCGCCGTCGTGGCCTGTCGCTCCGAGGCGGCGGGGCCGCATCTCGCATGCAGCCCCGCGCCCCCGACTCCGTCGGCGCCGCGCAACGGTGGTGAGGGGCCGCGCAACGAAGCTCCGCGCACCCGCGAGTAACGCAATGATCTTGCGTCGGCGCGCAAGGTTGCCGCATTACGCTCGCGAAGCTCCGCCTCATAGGGTCAGGCGCTGTACGTGGCGTGGCGGGGACCGCCTGCTCGGTGGCCCCCCGCTGTCCGGTGCTGTCGGTCCTCACCCGCCCTGACCGGCAGCGATGAAGGAGCCACGCGTGCTCGACCAAGGCGCACCCCCGCAACACGAGAATCAGCCCGCCCCGCCGTCCGGTGGCGTCGGGGCGCGGCTGATGCGCCGCAAGCCCGTGGAACGCCTGGTCGCAGAGGGCGGTCAGGGTGAGGGCGGGTCGCTGCGGCGGTCCCTCGGACTGTGGCAGCTGACGATGATCAGCATCGGCGCCACGCTCGGCACCGGCATCTTCGTCGTCCTCGGCGAGGCCGTCCCCGAGGCCGGGCCCGCCGTCACCCTCTCCTTCGTGATAGCCGGCCTCACCGCGCTGTTCTCCGCCCTGTCGTACGCGGAGCTGGCCGGCACCATCCCGGTCTCCGGGTCCTCGTACTCGTACACGTACGCAACGATGGGCGAGCTGGTGGCCTGGGTCTGCGGCTGGTGCCTGGTGCTGGAGTACGGGGTGTCGGTGGCGGCCGTCGCGGTCGGCTGGGGCGAGTACCTCAACGAGCTGCTGGACGGGACGATCGGTGTGACCATCCCGGACGCACTGTCCGCGCCGCCCGGTGACGGGGGCGTGTTCAACCTGCCCGCCCTGATCGTCGTCCTGCTCGCGATGGCGTTCCTGCTGGGCGGGGCCCGGGAGTCCGCCCGCGCCAACACGATCATGGTCGTGGTGAAGATCGCCGCCCTGCTGCTGTTCTGCCTCATCGGCGTGCAGGGCTTCCGGTCCGGCAACTACGAGAACTTCATGTCGCTCGGCATGGCGGGGGTCAGCGCGGCCGGGGCGACGCTGTTCTTCTCGTACATCGGGTTCGACGCGGCGTCCACCGCCGGCGAGGAGGCGAAGGACGCGCAGCGGGACCTGCCGCGCGCGATCATGCTGTCGTTGCTCATCGTCACCGCGCTGTACGTGCTGGTCGCCGCCGTCGCGATCGGCGCACGGCCCTGGAAGGCGTTCGGCGAGTCGGAGGCCGCGCTCGCCGGGATCATGAAGGACGTCACTGGCGACGCGTTCTGGGGGACACTGCTGGCGGCCGGTGCCGTCATCGCCATCGCGAGCGTGGTGCTGACCGTGCTGTACGGGCAGACCCGGATCCTGTTCGCCATGTCCCGGGACGGGCTGGTGCCCAAGGTCTTCTCCCGAGTGCACCCGGGGACCGGGACGCCGCGGGTCAACACCGTGATCGTCTCGCTGTTCTGCGGTGTGCTGGCCGCCGCCATCCCGCTCGGGCAGCTCGCGGACGCCACGAGCATCGGGACGCTGTTCGCGTTCGCGCTGGTCAACGTGGCCGTCGTGGTGCTGCGGCGGACCCGCCCGGACATGCCCCGGACGTTCCGGGTGCCGTTGTCGCCGGTGCTGCCCGGACTGGGACTGGCGTTCTGCGTCTGGATGATGGGCAGCCTCGACACCGTCACCTGGGTCGTCTTCGGCGTCTGGATGGCCGCCGGGCTCGTGTTCTACTTCAGTTACGGCTACCGGCGCTCGCGTCTCGCGGCGGCCCCGGTCCCCTCGAACCCCTCGTCCCCGTCGGCTCCCCCGTCCCCGTCGATTCCGGAGAAGTGATCCACCCGCAGTGCTGAACCATCTCGACGAACGCATCGTGCACGCCCTCGCCGAGGACGCCCGCCGCTCCTTCTCCGACATCGGCCGGATCGTCGGGCTGTCCGCGCCCGCGGTCAAACGGCGGGTGGACCGGCTCCGGGCGACCGGAGCGATCACCGGCTTCACGGTCCGGGTCGACCCCGCCGCGCTGGGGTGGGAGACCGAGGGATTCGTCGAGATCTACTGCCGGCGCAACACCTCGCCGGAGACGATCCAGCGGGGGCTGGAGCGCTATCAGGAGGTCGTCGCGGCGTCGACCGTCACCGGTGAGGCCGACGCCGTGGTGCAGGTCTTCGCCTCGGACATGCGCCACTTCGAGCGGGTGCTGGAGCGGATCGCCGGAGAGCCGTTCGTCGAGCGGACCAAGTCGGTGCTGGTGCTCTCGCCGCTGCTGCGACGGTTCTCCTCCGGGGCGCCCGGCTGAGGGGCCCCGCCCGGCCCCTCAGGGGGCCGCGGTCTTCCTCGCCAGGGCGTTGTTCCCTATCGAGTTGTGCACGCTGAAGCTCACCGCGTCCGGGCGGTAGCGGTCGTCCGACCACTCCACCGGCCGGCCCTCGCGGGTGGTGGTGACGCGCCGGACCCGCAGCAGGGGGCTCGTGCGGCGCACGGCCAGGAACTCGGCGTCCTGGGCCCCGGCGGCCACGGCGTCGATGACGTGCTCGCCGTAGGCGAAGACCAGGCCCGTGTCGTCGAGCAGGCGCTGGGTGACGGACGGGCAGTCCGCCTCGATGGGCTCGACGGCGGGGGAGATCCAGTCGGCGTAGACCGTGCGCTCCAGCAGGACGGGCCGGCCGTCGAGTCCGCGCAGCCGCAGCACGTGCAGGACACGGGCGCCCGGGGCGACCTGGAGGCGTACGCGGTCCTCGGCGGTGGCGCTCCGGTACTCCTGCGCGATCACCCGGCCCGTCGCCTCGCGGCCCATCGCGCGCGCCCACTGGGCGAAGCTGCGCAGCTCCTCGAAACTCTGGCTGCGGCGGCCGGCCAGGACCACACGGCGGGCACCCTGGCGTGAGCCGATGAGGCCCTCGGCGGCCAGCGTCGCCACCGCCTGACGGACGGTGCCGCGCGAGACGCCGTAGCGGGCCGCGAGTTCGGTCTCCGGCGGCAGCAGACTCCCCACCGTGTGGTCCTCACGGTCGATCGCCCGCCGCAGCTCCTCGGCGATCTCCTCGTGTCGCGCCGCCATGGTCCCCCTCCGCTCGTCCTTCGCCACTGTGCACAGCGCGCCCAGCCTAGCGAGCCCGGGGAGGGAAGCACCGAACCCCGGGAGCAGCCCGTGATTGTGCGGGAAAACGTGCACGAGTATTTCGCCGGAGTTTACCTGCGTGATATGAAGCGCGGACGTAATGAGGCCAACTTGTTCAGACAAGTGCTCCACCCGGATCGTCCCGCTGCGCGTACCCCTGGAGAGCTCGTGACCCTCTTCCTGACAAGAACCGCCGTGATCGGCGGCGGCCTCGCCGTCGCTCTCACCCTCAGCGCCTGCGGCGCGGCCCCCGAGACACAGACCACCGACGACGGCGTCAACGCGGCCACCGCGACCTCGGCCAAGGACTTCGGCGGCATGGACGCGCTCGTCGCGGCGGCCAAGCAGGAGGGCAAGCTCAACGCGATCGCCCTGCCCCGCGACTGGGCCAACTACGGCGCCCTCATCGACGGGTTCCAGAAGAAGTACGGGATCAAGATCGAGGTCGAGAACCCGGACGGGGCCAGCCAGGACGAGATCAACGCCGTCACCTCGCGCAAGGGACAGGACCGGGCACCCGACGTGCTCGACCTGGGCAGCTCGTTCGCCATCAGCGCCGCCCAGCAGGGCCTGCTCGCGCCGTACAAGGTGGCCGCGTTCGGCGACATCCCCGAGGTCCAGAAGGACCCGAAGGCCCGCTGGTACAACGACTACGGCGGCTACATATCCATCGGCTGCGACGCCAAGCGCGTGAAGCAGTGCCCGCAGACCTTCGCCGACCTGCTGAAGCCGCAGTACAAGGGACAGGTCGCCCTCAACGGCAACCCCACCAAGTCCGGCTCCGCCTTCGGCGGCGTCTGGGCGGCGTCCCTGGCGAGCGGCGGATCGTTCGACGACATCCAGCCCGGCCTCGACTTCTTCGCCAAGCTGAAGAAGAACGGCAACTACACGCCCGTCGAGTCGACGCCGGCCACCGTCGAGAAGGGCGAGACGCCCATCAGCATCGACTGGGACTACCTGAACGCCGGATACGCCGACGAGTTCAAGTCCAAGGGCGTCGACTGGAAGGTCGTCGTCCCCGCGGACGGCAAGTTCTCCCAGTACTACTCCCAGGCCATCAACAAGGACGCGCCCCACCCGGCCGCCGCCCGGCTCTGGCAGGAGTACCTCTACAGCGCCGAGGGCCAGAACCTCTGGCTCGCCGGATACGCCCGTCCCGCCCTGATGATCGCCATGGAGAAGGCGGGCACCCTGGACAAGACCGCCGCGGCCAAGCTGCCCGCGGTGTCCGGCACGCCCGAGTTCCCGACCGAGGACCAGCAGACCAAGGCCAAGGACGTCCTCGGACAGGGCTGGGCCAAGGCGGTCTCCGGGTGACCGCCCTCGTCACCGGGGCCGACCCGGCACTGGTGGCCGCCGCTTCCGTGAAGCGGCGGCCCCGCCCCGGGGGCCTGCTCGCCGTGCTGCCGCTGCTGGTCTTCGTCGCGATCGCCTTCGGACTGCCGGCGATCGCCATGCTGAACGGCGCCTTCACCGTGAAGGACCAGGCGACGGGCGCCTCCTCGTACAGCACGGCGAACATGACGGCCTCCGTGCAGGGGGCCTACCTCACGGCCATGCTCGGCAGCGTGAAGCTGTCCGCCGTCTCGGCCGGCATCGCGGCCCTCCTCGGGCTGCCGCTCGCCCAGGCCGTGGTGACCTCACGCTTCCCGGCGCTGCGCGAGGCGGTGCTCACCGCCTCCGGGGTGCTCGCCAACTTCGGCGGTGTCCCGCTCGCCTTCGCCTTCGTCGCCACCCTCGGCAACGCCGGTGTGCTGACCAAGCGGCTGGGCCTGACCGACAAGGGCTGGGACCTCTACAGCTTCTGGGGCCTGGTCATCGTCTACCTGTACTTCCTCATCCCGCTCATGGTCCTCACCATCACGCCCGCCCTCGACGGACTGCGCGTCCAGTGGCGGGAGGCCGCGCAGAACAACGGCGCCACCGGCCTGCAGTACTGGATCCATGTCGCCCTGCCCGTGCTCGCGCCCTCGCTGCTCGGCGGACTCGTGCTGCTGTTCGGCAGCGCCTTCGCCGCGTACGCCACCGCCGCCGCCATGGTGGGCAGCTCCATCCCCCTGGTGACCCTGCAGATCGCCGACGCCATCTCCGGCAACGTCCTCGTCGGCCAGGAGAACGTGGCGCTCGCCCTCAGCCTCGACATGGTCCTGATCGCCGGGCTGGTCATGGCCGTGTACCTGCCCCTGCAACGACGGAGTGCGCGATGGCTGGCCTGAACCCCGGGCGCCCGGCCGTACGGCGCCCCGCCCTCTGGCGCCCGCTCGTCCTCGCCCTCGCCGGGCTGTACTTCCTCGTCCCGCTCGCCGCCTCCGTGGTCTTCACGGTCGACGTACCGGGTGAGGGCATCACCTTCGACGCCTACGGCCAGATCCTCGGCACCGACGGCTTCGTGAGCAGTCTGCTGCTCTCGCTGGAGCTGGCCGCCGCGACGATCGCCGTCGTCCTGCTGCTGATGGTGCCCGCCATGGTCGCGCTGCGGCTCGGCGCGCCGAAGCTGCGGCCCGTCGTGGAGGTGGTGTGCTCCCTGCCGCTGGTGGTGCCGCCGATCGCGTTCGTCGCGGGCCTCGGCACCGTGCTCAAGTGGGGACCCGAACACCTCTCCAGGACCCCGCTGTTCCAGACCTTCGTGGCGATCCAGAACCCCGACTTCCCCGTGGTGCTGGTCCTCGCCTACGTCGTGATGGCGCTGCCCTTCGTCTACCGGGCGTTGGACGCGGGCCTGCGCGCCATGGACGTACCCACCCTCGTCGAGGCCGCCCGCAGCTGCGGGGCGAACTGGCCGCAGGCACTGGTGCGGGCCGTCCTGCCCAATCTGCGCGGGGCGCTGCTCAACTCCGCGTTCCTCACCCTGGCGCTCGTGCTCGGCGAGTTCACCGTCGCCCAGCTGCTGGGCTTCCGGCCGTTCGCCGTGTGGATCGTCAACGTCAGCGGCTCGCAGGCCCAGCTCTCCGTCGCCGTCTCGGTGCTCAGCCTGCTCGTCACCTGGGCCATGCTCCTCGCGCTCGCCTCCTTCGGCGGCCGTACCCCAACCGCCTCCGCCTCCCGGGGATGAACGATGACCGTGCTTGAGAATCTTGAGAAATCAGCGACCGGTACCGCCGCCACCGTCGAATTCCGTGGCCTGCGGCGGCAGTTCGGCGCGACCGTGGCCCTCGACGGCCTCGACCTGGCCGTCCGGCCCGGTGAACTGCTCGCGCTGCTCGGCCCGTCCGGCTGCGGCAAGACCACCGCGCTGCGGATGCTCGCCGGCTTCGAACACCCCGACTCCGGCGAGGTGCTCGTCGACGGCGAGGACGTCACCCGCGTCCCCGCCCACCGGCGCGACGCCGGGATGGTCTTCCAGTCGTACAGCCTCTTCCCGCACCTCAGCGCACTCGACAACGTCGCCTTCGGGCTGCGCATGCGCAAGGTGCGCACATCCGAACGGCGTTCCCGCGCGGCCGAGTTGCTCGACCTCGTGGGCCTCGCCGACAAGGGTGCCCAGTACCCCCACCAGCTCTCCGGCGGCCAGCAGCAGCGCGTCGCCCTCGCCCGGGCGCTCGCCCTGCGGCCCCGGGTGCTGCTGCTCGACGAACCGCTCTCCGCCCTCGACGCCAAGGTGCGGCTCACCCTCCGCGAGGAGATCCGCCGGCTCCAGCAGGAGTTGGGCATCACCACCCTGTTCGTCACGCACGACCAGGAGGAGGCGCTGTCCATGGCGGACCGGGTCGCCGTGATGCACGCCGGGCGGCTCGAACAGTGCGCCGCGCCCGTCGAGTTGTACGGGCGCCCGGCCACCGCCTTCGTCGCCGAGTTCGTCGGCACGATGAGCCGCATCCCGGGTCGGCTGGACGGCACGACGGTCGAGGTGCTGGGCCGCCGGCTGCCCGTGGACGGCGCCGCGCCGGCCGCCACGGAGGTGGACGTCCTCCTGCGGCCGGAGGCGGTCGGAGTGCGGGCGGACGACACCGGTGACGCCCGGGTGACCGCCACCGCGTTCCTCGGCGCCGCCACCCGCCTCACCGTGCGGCTCGCCGACGGCACCGAGGTCAAGGCCGACCTGCCCACGCACGAGGCGGCCGGGCTCGGCTCCGGCGCGGCCGTCACCGTGAGCCTCCCCGAGCGGCCGGTGCTGGTCGCCGACCGTGCCCCCCGCTGACCGGCCACCCCTGCCCGCCCGGCCCCCACGGCCGGGCGACACCCCGACACCCCCACGGAAAGGGAGACCCTTGTCCCGACTGCCGCTCCAGGCCGCCCTGTTCGACATGGACGGCACGCTCGTCGACACCGAGCGGCTCTGGTGGGACGCGGTGGAGGAGGTGGCCGCCGGCCTCGGGCGCGCACTGACCGAGGCCGACCAGCCGGACGTCCTCGGCCGTCCGGTCGAGTACACCGCCGCCTGGCTCGCCGGGATCACCGGCACACCGCCGGACCGGCTCGCCGACGAGCTGCACCGGGAGTTCGCCGACCGCGTCCGCACCGGCATCGTGCCCCGCCCGGGTGCGCTGGAGCTGCTGCGGGCCCTGGCCCGCGAGGGCGTCCCCACCGCCCTGGTCACCGCCTCCCCGCGGGCCGTCGCCGACACCGTCCTCGACGCCCTCGGCCGCGACCTGTTCGCCGTCTCCGTCACCGCCGACGACACCGAGCACACCAAGCCGGCCCCCGACCCCTACCTCGCCGCCTGCCACGCCCTCGGGGTCGAACCCGCCGCCTGTGTGGCCGTCGAGGACACCCGTACCGGAGTCACCTCGGCCGAGGCGGCGGGCTGCGTGGTCCTCGCCGTGCCCTCGCTCGCGCCGATCGACGAGGCCCCCGGACGGACCGTACGGGAGAGCCTGGAGTCCGTGACCCCGGCGAGCCTGCGCCGCCTGGTCGACCCCGGAGGACCCACCCTGCGCGTGATGACCTGGAACCTCTGGCACGGAGGCACCCGGGTCCGCGACCACCGCGCCAAGCAGCTCAAGGTCATCACCGAGACCGGCGCCGACGTGGTCGGCCTCCAGGAGACGTACGGCACCGCAGCGCGCGAACTCGCCGACGCCCTCGGCTGGTACCACCACCAGGCGGGCGACAACCTCGGCATCATCAGCCGCCACCCGATCACGGCCCGCTTCGGCGACCCGGACGTCGGCTTCTACGGGGCGGCCGGCGTCCGCGTCCGCACCGGCTCCGGCGCCGAGGTGGACGTCTGGACGGTCCACCTGGACTACAAGCCCTACGGACCCTACGAGGCCGCCTTCGACGGGCTGGAGGCGGCCGAGCTGATCGCGCACGAGGAGGTGCGGCTCGCCCAGCTGCGGGACTGTCTGCGCCGCATCGACGGCAGCGTGCCGGTCGTCCTCGTGGGCGACTTCAACAGCCCGTCCCACCTGGACCGGCCCGACGTCGACTGGCCGGTCACCCTCGCCGCCGAGACGGCCGGTCTGCGCGACTCCTACCGGGAGGCCCACCCCGACCCCGCATGCCAGCCGGGTCACACCTGGTCGCCGATCCACGTCGAGCACGAGGACGGCAGCGGCCGGCCGGAGCCCCAGGACCGCATCGACTTCGTCCTGCACCGGGGCCTCGCGGTCCTCGACTCCCGGACCTGTGTCAGCGGCACACCCCGCCCCTGGCCGGACGTCGAGGACAACGACTGGCCGTCGGACCACGCGGCGGTGATCACCACGTTCGCTCCGGTCACCGCCGCCGGGACATGACGCCTTCCGATATTCCGGTGGGCCGGACGGGCCCGCCGGACTAACATCGGTGCCATGACCTGGCGACATTGATCCACCAGCCGTGCCCGCTCCCGAGGGCCGCCTCGGACGCCGTACCGACGACGTCCGATCCGCCCCCTCGGGAAGGCCTCATGACTCTCTCACCCGCGCGTGTGCCCGGTGCCCGGACCAGTGGTGTCCGTCGGCTGACGGCCACGCTGTACGGCTACGCGTTCCTCGACGAGTTCGTCCTGCTCTACCCGGTGTACGCGCTGCTGTTCAGCGACGCCGGACTGTCCCTGTGGCAGATCTCCTCCCTGTTCGCCCTGTGGTCGATCACCGGGATCGTGCTGGAGGTCCCGTCCGGCGCCTGGGCCGACACCGTCTCCCGACGGCTGCTGCTGTGGCTCGGCCCGCTGCTCACCGCCGCAGGCTTCACCCTGTGGGTGGCCGTCCCGTCGTACGGGGCCTTCGCCGTCGGCTTCGTCCTCTGGGGCGTACGCGGCGCCCTCGGCTCCGGCGCGCTGGAGGCGCTGGTCTACGACGAACTGGACCGGCTCGGCGCGGCCGACCGCTATGCGCGTGTCATGGGCCGGGCCCAGGCGCTCGGCATGGTCGCCGTGATGGCGGCGATGGGCCTGGCGGGGCCGGTCCTCGATCTCGGCGGCCATCCGGCCGTGGGTGCGGCGAGCGTGCTGGTGTGCGTGCTGACCTCGGTGGCGGCCACCCGGTTCCCGGAGCACCGGCCGGCGGTGGCGGGCGACGGTGACCGGGTCTCCGCCCTCACGACCCTGCGGACCGGGCTCGCCGAGGCCCGCCGGGACCGGTCGGTGCGCGGGGCGCTGCTGCTCGTGCCGGCCGTCGGCGCGGTGTGGGGCGCCCTCGACGAGTACACACCGCTGCTGGCCCGGGACACCGGGGTGGCCGAGGCGACGGTTCCCTATCTGCTGCTGGTGATCTGGGTGGGGCCGGCCCTCGGCAGCCTGCTGACCGGGGTGGGGGAGCGGTTGAGCCGGGCCGGGCTGGGGGTGGTCCTGGCGGGTTCGGCGGTCGCGCTGGCGGTGGGCGCGCTGCTGGGGACGCCGGCCGGTGTCGGGCTGGTGGCCGTCGCCTTCGGTGGCTTCCAGCTGGTGAACGTGCTGGTCGACGCACGGCTCCAGGACCGGATCGAGGGGGCGCGACGGGCGACGCTGACGTCCGTGGCGAGCATGGGGACGGAGGTGGCGACGGTGGCCGTCTTCGCCGCCTACGCCATGATCGGTGCGGGGCACGCGCACGGGACCGCGTTCGCCGTGTTCGCGGTGCCGTATCTGGTGACGGCGGGGGTGCTGGTGATGCGCAGAGGCGCATAGAGGGCGGGGCGTGGGGCGCGTGGGCGGCTGCGGGGCCGGTGTGGCCGGTCGCGCAGTTCCCGCGCCCTTGGCGGGCGCCGGTGGTGCCCTCTTCCCGGTGCGCAACGAATCGCCGCCGATGCTCATTCGGGCGCAACGAAACACCCATCGGTGCGCAATGGCGGCCGCTTGTCCGGTTCGGCGCGCCGACCGTACCGTCTAGGTGACCCCCGCCCCCCTTCTTCCCGGTGAGGAACACGCATGCGTACCGCCCTGCTCCAGAGCTCCGGTCGGCCCGGCTCGGTCGTCGGGAATCTGAAGGTGCTCGACGAGGCCGCGGGGCGGGCGGCCGCCGCCGGGGCGGGGCTTCTGGTGGCGCCGGAGATGTTCCTCACCGGGTACGCGATCGGTGACGAGATCGCGCGGCTAGCCGAGAGCGCCGACGGGGACTCGGCCGACGCGGTCGCCGAGCTCGCGGGCCGGCACGGGGTCGCGATCGTGTACGGGTATCCGGAGCGTGCCGGTGACGCGGTCTTCAACTCGGCGCAGCTCGTCTCCGCCGACGGCGAGCGGCTGGTGAACTACCGCAAGACCCATCTTTTCGGCTGCTTCGAGCGCGACCACTTCGCGCCGGGCGAGCGGTGCGTCGTCCAGGCCGAGCTGAACGGACTCCGCGTCGGGCTCCTGATCTGCTACGACGTGGAGTTCCCGGAGAACGTCCGTGCCCACGCCCTCGCCGGAACCGACCTGCTGGTGGTGCCGACGGCCCAGATGCATCCGTTCCAGTTCGTCGCCGAGTCCATGATCCCGGTGCGGGCCTTCGAGAACCAGATGTACGTCGCCTACGTCAACCGGGTCGGCCGCGAAGGGGAGTTCGAGTTCGTCGGGCTGTCCACGCTGGCCGGGCCCGACGGGATCGCCCGCACCCGCGCCGGGCGCGAGGAGGATCTGGTCCTCGCCGACGCCGACCCCGCCTTCCTCGCGGCCTCGCGCGCGGCGAACCCCTACCTTCAGGACCGGCGCCCCGCTCTCTACGGGTCCCTCGTCTGAGACCCGTCCCACCACCCCGCACACCCCTTTCCGCTAGGAGTCCGTACCCCATGACGTCCACCGTGCCCAACGCCATCGAGCACGCAGACGAGCAGCAGCCGCCGATCACCATGTTCGGCCCGGACTTCCCGTACGCGTACGACGACTTCCTGGCCCATCCGGCCGGGCTCGGCCAGATCCCGGCCACCGAGCACGGCACCGAGGTCGCGGTCATCGGCGGCGGGCTGTCCGGCATCGTGGCGGCGTACGAGCTGATGAAGATGGGGCTCAAGCCGGTCGTGTACGAGGCCGACCGGATCGGCGGGCGCCTGCGGACCGTCGGATTCGACGGGTGCGACCCCTCGCTCACCGCCGAGATGGGGGCGATGCGCTTCCCGCCGTCCTCCACCGCGCTCCAGCACTACATCGATCTGGCAGGTCTGGAGACCCGCCCCTTCCCCAACCCCCTCGCCGAGGCCACGCCCTCGACCGTCGTCGACCTCAAGGGCGAGTCCCACTACGCCGAGACGATCGACGACCTGCCGCAGGTCTACCGGGACGTCGCCGCCGCCTGGAACGCCTGCCTCGAAGAGGGCGCCGACTTCTCCGACATGAACCGGGCCCTGCGCGAGCGCGACGTGCCGCGCATCCGGGAGATCTGGTCGAAGCTCGTCGAGCGGCTCGACAACCAGACCTTCTACGGGTTCCTCTGCGCATCCGAGGCCTTCAGGTCCTTCCGGCACCGCGAGATCTTCGGCCAGGTCGGCTTCGGCACGGGCGGCTGGGACACCGACTTCCCGAACTCGATCCTGGAGATCCTGCGGGTCGTCTACACCGAGGCCGACGACCACCACCGCGGCATCGTCGGCGGCAGCCAGCAACTCCCGCTGCGGCTCTGGGAGCGTGAGCCGAAGAAGATCGTGCACTGGCCGTACGGGACGTCCCTGAAGTCCCTGCACGTCGACGGCGAGCCGCGGCCCGCCGTGACCCGGCTGCACCGGACCGCCGGCAACCGGATCACCGTCACGGACGCGAACGGCGACATCCGCACCTACCGGGCGGCGATCTTCACCGCCCAGTCCTGGATGCTGCTGTCGAAGATCGCCTGCGACGACTCGCTCTTCCCGATCGACCACTGGACGGCGATCGAGCGGACCCACTACATGGAGTCCAGCAAGCTGTTCGTGCCGGTCGACCGGCCGTTCTGGCTGGACAAGGACGAGGACACCGGCCGGGACGTCATGTCGATGACGCTCACCGACCGCATGACGCGCGGGACCTACCTCCTCGACGACGGCCCGGACAGGCCCGCCGTCATCTGCCTCTCCTACACCTGGTGCGACGACAGCCTCAAGTGGCTGCCGCTGTCCGCGAACGAGCGGATGGAGGTCATGCTGAAGTCGCTCGGCGAGATCTACCCGAAGGTCGACATCCGCAGTCATGTCATCGGCAGCCCGGTGACCGTCTCCTGGGAGAACGAGCCCTACTTCATGGGCGCCTTCAAGGCGAACCTGCCCGGCCACTACCGCTACCAGCGGCGCCTGTTCACGCACTTCATGCAGGACCGGCTGCCCGAGGACAAGCGGGGCATCTTCCTCGCCGGCGACGACATCTCCTGGACGGCCGGCTGGGCCGAGGGCGCGATCCAGACCGCGCTCAACGCGGTCTGGGGCGTCATGCACCACTTCGGCGGCACCACCGACGCCACCAACCCCGGGCCCGGGGACGTCTACGACGAGATCGCGCCCGTTGAACTCCCGGAGGACTAGGGCCCCAGGGCCCTGCCGAAGGCGCCCGGGTACGGGCAGTCCGGCAGCGGGGTCAGCAGCATGCGGCCCGTCAGGCCCACCGCCGCGTCCAGGCTCCGGGCGGACTCCTCGGCGAGATCGGGGAGCCCGCGCAGCGCCCACAGGGCGCGCGCCGCCGACCAGGTGGCCTCGCGGGCGCGTTCCAGGCTCCACGCACCGAGCAGATGGGTGAGCGGATCGGCGAGCTGGAGCAGGTCCGGGCCGGGCATCAGCTCCTCGCGCACGCGCTCCTCCAGCGCCACGAGGACATCCCCCACGTGCTCGAACTCGTCCTCCAGATCGGAGGGTTCGCAGCCGAGCGTGCGGCAGGTGTCCACGACGGCCAGCGCGAGGTCGTGTCCGATGTGCGCGTTGATGCCGCACAGCGCGAACTGCAGCGGCCGTACGCCGGGATGGCGCCGGAACTGCAGCAACGGCCGCCAGCAGGCGGGGGCGTGCTCACCCTCGGCGACCCGCAGGTACCGCTCGGCGAAGAGCACGTCCAAGGTGACCGCGGCCTGCGCGTCCGGGAAGTGACCGGAGTCCAGCCGTCGGCCGATGTCCTCCGTGACGGTGAGGTAGACCCGGTTGAAGACGGCGATCCCGTCCCGCTCGGGGAGGACCGCCCCCAGGGCGCGCATACGGGAGACGACCGTGTCCACGGAGTCCGGGGAGCCCACGGGACGGGTGACCTGTTCCGACTGCGCCATAGGGGGCAGGGTCCCAGGCCCGGCCCGCCTCCGCCGCCGCCGTGCCCGGCGCGTCCCCGGAACGGGGTAACGCGGCGCGCCGACGGGGCGGCGAAGTCCGCTGTGGCGGCGTCCTCGACGGCAGGGGCGCAACAGCGCATCGGCCTCGGGGGCCGGGTGTCCGCGTCAGGGCTTCGGGTCGAGGACCGCCGCGTCCGTGCGGGTGACCCGGGGACGGTCCCGGTCACTGGTCCGCAGCACCCCCGCGAAGGCGACCAGCCCGCACGCCAGCGCGGTGACCAGGCCGAACGACACGGCCAGGCTGGTCAGTTCCGCCAGACCGCCGATCGCGCTCGGCGCGATCAGTCCGGAGGTGTACGTGATGGTCGCGACGCCCGCGATCGCCAGACTGGCGTTCGGCCCGCTGCGGCCGGCCGCGGCGAAGCAGAGCGGGACGACGACCGCGATGCCGAGGCCCATCAGGGCGAAGCCGCCCATCGCGACCGCCGGCTGGTCCGAGACGACGATCAGGACCCCGCCGAGCACGGCCAGGACACCGCTCACCCGTACCGTGCGGACGGCGCCGAAACGGTTGACCACGGCGTCGCCCGCGAGCCGGGCCACCGCCATGGTCAGCATGAAACCGGTGGTGCACGCGGCCGCGAGCCCGGCCGACGCCTCCAGCTGGTCCCGCAGATAGACCGCCGACCAGTCCAGCGCCGCCCCTTCCGCGAACACCGCGCAGAACCCGACCGCGCCGATCAGCAGGGCCGACTTGGGCGGCAGCGCGAACCGGGGCGGCGGCTCCTCGTCCTCGGTGGGCCTGAGGTCCAGCACCCACTGGCAGGCGACCAGACCGAGGAGGGTGAGCGTGGCAGCCGCCAGCCCGTGGTGCAGCCGGGCGTCCGAGCCCAGGTGGGCGGCGAGGGTGCCGGCCGCCGAGCCCACGAGGGCGCCCACACTCCACATGCCGTGCAGACCCGACATGATCGACTTGCCGATACGGTTCTCGACCTCGACGCCGAGCGCGTTCATCGCCACGTCCGCCATGCCCGCCGACGAGCCGTACACGAACAGCGCGAAGCAGAGCGTCCAGAGGTTCGGCGACAGGGACGGCAGGACCAGGGCGAGCGTCCACAGGGAGATCAGCCCGCGCAGCGCCGTCCGGGCGCCGAAACGGTGGCTGATCCGGCCCGCGAGCGGCATCGCCAGCGAAGCGCCGATCGCCGGAAAGGCCAGGGCGAGGCCCAGCTGGCCCGCGCTGACCCCCGCGTGGTCCTGGATCCACGGCACGCGCGTCGCGAACGAGCCGGTGACGGCGCCGTGCACGGCGAACACGGCCGCCACGGCGTACCGCGCCCGCCTCACCTCGCGCTGCTCGTAGACCACCACGCCCATGCCTCCGCCTCCCTGTGCCCCGATGCGCCGAGCCGCCGCACGCACGGCGCCCGAGCGGCGCGTTTGCCCTGGTGGCTGTCGAACTCCCGGTTCCCCGATCCCCCGCACCCACCCCGCTCGTCGCGCGCAGTAAACTATCAGGAACCCTGCCTGATAGATAGGGAGCGGTCCCGAGGCCACCGGCCGTGCGGCGCCGCAGATCTGGGAGGATCCCGGCATGCCCGCATCACCCAGCACCGCCCGAGCCATCAACGACCGGCTCGCCCTGCGGCTGCTGCAGCAGGAAGGGCCGCTGACGGCAGGGCAGTTGAAGCAGCTCACCGGCCTGTCCCGGCCCACGGTCGCCGATCTCGTGGAGCGCCTCACGGCCGCCGGGCTGATCGCTGTCGTGGGGGAGTCGGGGGAGCAGCGGCGCGGGCCCAACGCCCGCGTCCACGGCATCGTCGCGGACCGCGCGCACCTCGCCGCCCTCGATGTGCGCACCGAGGGCGTCACCGTCGTCGTCGCCGACCTGCTCGGTACGGAGCTGGCGCGGGCGTCGGTCCCGATCGCGGACGACAGCGGCACGGGGCCCGCCGTGGAGCAGGCGGTCGCCCTGGTGGAGCGCGCCGCGAAGGAGGCCGGCGCCGACCGGCTGCACACGGTGGCGATCGGCGCCCCCGGCCTCATCGACCCGGCCACGGGCGAACTCCGCGACTCCAGCGGTCTCCCCGCGTGGCACCGCCGCCTGGTCGCCGCCCTCGGCGAGCGGCTCCCGGCCCGCGTCCTCGTCGAGAACGAGACCAACCTCGCCGCTCTCGCCGAGCAGCGGGACGGCGCCGCCCGCGACCGCGACACCTTCGTCCTGCTCTGGCTCGGCCTCGGCACCGGCGCCGCCGTCGTCCTCGACGGCCACCTCCGCCGGGGTGCCTCCGGCGGCACGGGCGAGATCGGCTTCCTCCCGGTCCCCGGCACAGCCACGGTCCCCTCGGCCACCGACTGCGAGGGCGGCTTCCACTCCCTGGCCGGCGCGGCGGCGGTGACGGCCCTGGCCGAGGCCCACGGTCTCACCGCCGAGGCCGTGGCGGGCGAACCGTACGCGGCGACGCTGGTACGGGCGGCGGCCGGGCTCCCGTCGAGCGGAACCACCGCCCCGGCGGCCGGGCGTGGCCTGTCGGCGCGCCGGGCCGATCCCCGTGCGTCCTTCCTGGACGCCCTGGCCGACCGTGTCGCGCTCGGCGTGGCCTCCGTCGTCGCGGTGCTCGACCCCGGCCGTGTGGTGCTCGGGGGCGAGGTCGGGCAGGCCGGCGGGGAGGAACTGGCCGTCAGGGTGGGGCGGCGACTGGCGGTGATGTCGCCGTTGCCGACCGAGGTGCGGGCGAGCGGGCTCGGCGGGGCCGCGGTGCTGCACGGCGCGCTGCTCAGGGCCCGCGAGGTCGCACAGGACGAGCTGTTCGCACCGCAGGCCCGGTGAGGACCTTCCCCGGCCTGCTCCGGCCTGCTCCGGCCTGCTTCGGCGGGCCGTGCGGGCCGTGTGTCCCGTCGGAGGTGGGTTCCCGTCGCCGGGAAACGGCCGAGGGGCCCGGCGACGGGGCAAGGGCCGTCGTCACCGTCGCCGGGCCGTACCGGGCGGGTACCACGAACGCAGACTTTAAAAGGACTAGACCAAGCCGGTCAATGGATCGCGCCCCCTGCGAGTGGGATCGCCGACACGGAAGTTGACTCCCGGTCAGGGAGGGGCGGAGTGATTCAGGTGTCACCGAAGAAGTCCAGCGACACGGCCTGTGAGCCACCCCACAGTTCTCACCCGCATGGGGGATCACTGGGCGTGGCACACTGGCTCTGTACCAGAAGCAGCGCACTCCGGGGTCGGTGAAAGTCCGAACCGGCGGTTATAGTCCGCGACCCGGTCGCTTCCAGCGGCCGGTTGACCAGGTGAAATTCCTGGACCGACGGTTAAAGTCCGGATGGGAGGCAGTGCGCGGCGGGCGGGCATTCGTGCGCGCCGCCGTCTGTTTTTGGCCTGTCCCGACAGGGGTGGGTCTTCACACGGCGTCGCTCCCTGTGCCGCTGTCCGCTCATGTCTGTCGTCTTCGACAGCCCCGGAGTCCGTGCCCTACGAGGCAGGAGGACCCGGGAAGTGTTCACCGGAATCGTCGAAGAGCTGGGTGAGGTCACCGCCGTCGAGAAGCTCGGCGACTCCTCCCGCTTCCGTCTGCGCGGCCCCGTCGTCACCGAGGGCGCGCGCCACGGCGACTCCATCGCCGTCAACGGCGTCTGTCTCACGGTCGTGGAGCACGAGGACGACTGGTTCACCGCCGACGTCATGGCGGAGAGCCTGCAGCGCTCCAGCCTCGGCGCCCTCACCGTCGGCTCCCGCGTCAACCTCGAACGCCCCATGGCCGTCGGTGACCGCCTCGGCGGGCACATCGTCCAGGGCCACGTCGACGGCACGGGCGAGGTCATCGAGCGCAAGCCGTCCGAGAACTGGGAGATCGTCAAGATCTCGCTCCCCGCGGACCTCACCCGGTACGTCGTCGAGAAGGGTTCCATCACCGTCGACGGCATCAGCCTCACCGTCGTCGACGCCAGCCCCGACCACTTCACGGTGAGCCTCATCCCGACCACCCTCGGCCTGACCACGCTCGGCCGCAAGCAGCCCGGTGACCCGGTCAACCTGGAGGTCGACGTCATCGCCAAGTACGTCGAGCGCCTGCTCGGCGCGCGGGGCACGGACACCCAGGGCATCGGGATCCACGGGGAGCAGCGGTGAACGCGCTGAACACCGTCGCCTTCACCGCCTTCGGCCAGCAGATCCTCTGGTCGGACATGATCGGCAACATCCTCGGTCTGATAGCCCTCGCCCTCGGTGCCGTCCGCTCCCTGTGGAACTGGCCCGTGCAGTTCCTCTCCGGCCTCGTCCTCTTCGGCGCCTTCGTCGGCCATCTGACCGGCAGCGCCGGCAAGCAGGTCATCGTCATGGCCGTCGCCGCGTACGGCTGGTGGCAGTGGAACCGTACGAAGGGACAGTCCGCGGACGGCGCCATCACCCCCCGCTTCGCCACCTGGCGCGAGCGCGGCGGGCTGATCGCCGGCGCCGTGCTCGGCACCCTCGCCGTCGGCGGCCTCTTCACCGCGTTCCCCACCCTGTCCTGGGACCCCTGGCCGGACGCGTACATCTTCACCGGCACCATCGTCGCCATGTACGCCCAGGCACGCGGCATGGTCGAGTTCTGGTTCGCCTGGCTGCTGGTCGACCTGGTGGGCGTCCCGCTCAACTTCGCCAACGGCTACGCCTTCTCCGGTTTCGTCTACATCATCTACGGCGCGCTCGTCCTGTGGGGCATGCGCGACTGGTGGCTGCGCTCCCGCAAGCCCCTCCTGGAAGGAGCTCCGGCATGACCACGGCGCCGATCCTCTACAGCACCAGCGACATCGAGAACTTCGCGCTCGACCCCGTCGAGCAGGCCATCGCCGACATCGCTGCGGGCCGCCCGGTCGTCGTCGTCGACGACGAGGACCGCGAGAACGAGGGCGACCTCGTCATCGCCGCGGAGAAGGCCACCCCCGAGATCATCGCCTTCATGATGAGTGAGTGCCGGGGCATGATCTGCGCCCCCATGGAGGGCGACGAACTGGACCGGCTCGAACTGCCGCAGATGGTGCAGCAGAACACCGAGTCCATGCGCACCGCCTTCACCGTCACGGTCGACGCGGCCCCCCAGCACGGCGTCACCACCGGCATCTCCGCCTCCGACCGCGCCACCACCCTGCAACTCCTGGCGAGCGGCACCGCCGAGCCCGGCGACTTCGTCCGCCCCGGCCACATCTTCCCGCTGCGCGCCCGCACCGGCGGGGTGCTGGTGCGCGACGGCCACACCGAGGCCGCCGTCGACCTCGCCCGTCTCGCCGGTCTGCGACCGGCCGGGGCGATCGTCGAGATCGCCGGCGAGGACGGCCGGATGCTGCGCCTGCCCGAGCTGATCCCGTTCGCCCGCAAGCACGGCCTGACGATCATCTCCATCGAGGACCTCATCGCCTACCGCCGCTCCGCCGAGCCCACCGTCCGGCGCGAGGCCAAGACCCGGCTCCCCACGGCCTTCGGCGACTTCACGGCGTACGGGTACCGCTCCACCGTCGACGGCGTCGAGCACGTCGCCCTCGTCCACGGCGAGATCGGCGACGGCGAGGACGTCCTGGTCCGCGTGCACTCCGAATGCCTCACCGGCGACATCTTCCACTCGCTGCGCTGCGACTGCGGCCCCCAGCTGCAGACCTCCCTCGAACGCATCGCCGCCGAGGGCCGGGGCGTCGTCGTCTACCTGCGCGGTCATGAGGGCCGCGGCATCGGGCTGCTGTCCAAGCTGCGCGCGTACGAACTGCAGGAACTCGGCCGCGACACCCTCGACGCCAACCTGGAGCTGGGCTTGCCCGCCGACGCCCGGGACTACGGCGCGGGCGCGCAGATCCTGGTGGACCTGGGCGTACGCGGCCTGCGCCTGATGACCAACAACCCCGAGAAGACCGACGCCCTCGTCCGGCACGGCCTCCGCGTCACCGACCGCGAACCGATGCCGGTCCGCGCGGGCGAGCACAACCTCCGCTATCTGCGCACCAAGCGCGACCGGATGGGTCACGACCTGCCCTGGCTGGACACCGCGACGGCGTCCACCTGCGGCAACCAGTAACACCGGCGACCAGCAGCACCAGCGGCAAGATCCAGGGAACAGCAGTCCCAGGAATCACAGGAACCAAGGAGCAACGTGAGCGGCAAGGGCGCACCCGAACTGTCCGTACGCAACTGCGGCGACCTGCGCGTCGCGGTCATCGCGGCCCAGTGGCACGAGAAGGTGATGGACGGCCTCGTCGAAGGCGCCCTGCGCGCCCTGCACGACCTGGGCATCGACGAGCCGACCCTGCTGCGGGTCCCCGGCAGCTGGGAACTCCCGGTCGTCGCCAAGGTCCTCGCGGGCCGCGGCTACGACGCCATCGTCGCCCTCGGCGTCGTCATCCGCGGCGGCACCCCCCACTTCGAGTACGTGTGCCAGGGCGTCACCCAGGGCCTCACCCAGGTCTCCGTCGACACCGGCGTCCCCGTCGGCATGGGCGTACTGACCTGCGACACCGAGGAGCAGGCCCTGGACCGCGCGGGCATCGAGGGCTCGAACGAGGACAAGGGCCACGAGGCGGTGACGGCGGCGGTGGCGACCGCGACCATCCTCCGCTCAGTATCTGAACCCTGGCGCTGAGGCAGGGGCGGTTGCGCGTAGGCTGAGCTCACCATGTCCAAGAAGACGTTCGAGGAGCTGTTCGCCGAGCTCCAGCACAAGGCCGCCACCGGCGACCCCGCCACTTCCCGCACCGCTGAACTGGTCGAGAAGGGCGTCCATACCATCGGCAAGAAGGTCGTCGAGGAGGCCGCCGAGGTCTGGATGGCCGCCGAGTACGAGGGCAAGGAAGCAGCCGCCGAGGAGATCTCGCAGCTGCTGTACCACGTCCAGGTGATGATGGTCGCCCGCGGCATCTCCCTGGACGACGTGTACGCCCACCTCTGAACCGCACCGCACACCCCCTCCCGAACGAACGAACGAAGGAAGCTCGCCTCATGCTGCGCATCGCCGTCCCCAACAAGGGTTCCCTGTCCGGACCTGCGGGGGAGATGCTGCATGAGGCGGGCTACCAGCAGCGCCGGGAGTCCAAGGAGCTGCGGATCGTCGACCCGGTCAACGAGGTCGAGTTCTTCTACCTCCGACCGCGCGACATCGCGATCTACGTCTCCTCCGGCCGCCTCGACATCGGCATCACCGGCCGGGACCTGCTGATCGACTCCGGCGCCAACGCCGAGGAGATCCTCCCGCTCGGCTTCGCCCGCTCCACCTTCCGCTTCGCCGCCAAGCCGGGAACGGCGAACGGCGTCGCCGACCTCAAGGGCAAGACGGTCGCCACCTCCTACGAGGGCATCGTCGCCGGCCACCTCACGGACCACGGGATCGACGCCTCCGTGGTCCACCTCGACGGCGCCGTGGAGACCGCCATCGAGCTGGGTGTCGCCGAGGTCATCGCCGACGTCGTCGAGACCGGCACCTCCCTGCGCAACGCCGGCCTGGAGGTGTTCGGCGAGCCGATCATGAAGTCCGAGGCCGTCGTCATCCGCCGCGTCGGCGCCGGCACGTCCGCGGAGGACCCGGAGAACTCGGAGAACGAGCCCAAGGTGCAGCAGTTCCTGCGCCGCCTCCAGGGCGTCCTCGTCGCCCGGACCTACGTGATGATGGACTACGACTGCCGCGTCGAGCAGTTGGAGAAGGCCGTCGCCCTCACGCCGGGCCTGGAGTCCCCGACCGTGTCGCCGCTGCACAACGAGGGCTGGGTCGCCGTGCGCGCCATGGTTCCGGCCAAGGAGGCCCAGCGGATCATGGACGATCTGTACGACATCGGCGCCCGGGCCATCCTGACCACCGCCATCCACGCCTGCCGACTCTGACGGCCGGGGAGTCGTACACCATGCCGGACCAGTCCGTCCTCCCCGTCCTGCCGGTCACTTTTCGGCCGGGCCGCACCCGTGCCGTGCTGCTGACCGCGGCGGGCGCGATCTTCGTGGTCATCACGGTGGTCGCACTGCTCCTGCCGACACTCGGTCCGGGGGAGCGCCTCAGCTTCGTCTTCACGGCGGCCCTCCTCGCCGGAGTGCTCGGCCTGCTCTCCCGGCCCCGGGTGGTGGCCGACGAGTCCGGGGTGACCGTGGTCAACATCACCGCCAGGCGGCAGTTGGGCTGGGCGGAGATCGTGCAGGTGAACCTGCGGGTCGGTGACCCCTGGGTCTTCCTCGACCTCACCGACGGCACCAGCCTGCCCGCCCTCGGTATCCAGCCCGGCATCGCCAAGCAGCGCGCCATCGAGGACGCCCGGACCCTCCGGGCCCTGGTGGAGGCCAGGTCGGTCACCGAGCCCGATCAGCGCGGGGACTGACCGGGCCCCGGCATGGGGGCCCGGCGCGAGCGCGCCTCGGGGACGTTCCGGAGCAAGATCAGGGACGACTCGGGGCCGCCGCCCCTGCCGCAGCGGCCCCTGTCTTGATTAATCTGTTGGCGGAGGCGTTTTCGTCACGCCTCCGCCTCTGCCGCTCCGTCCCCGGAAGGCAGGGGCTCCCTGCTAGTTCGAGGAGTGACTCCTTCCAGCGATGGACGGATCGTCCTGTAGTACCTGCGCCGCCCCCTCCCGGCCTATCGAGGCGGCGGCATGATCATCCCCCTGTTGCTCCTCGGAGCCGCGTTCCTGCTGATCCTCGCCAACGGCTTCTTCGTGGCCGCCGAGTTCGGCCTCGTGACGGTCGAACGGGCGGAGGCCGAGAAGGCCGCCGCCGAGGGCGACCGCCGGGCCCACAAGGTGGTGGGCGCGCTCAGGGAGCTGTCGTTCCAGCTCTCCGGCACCCAGCTCGGCATCACCATCACCTCCCTCGTCGTCGGCATGCTCGCCGAGCCGGCGCTCGCGGAGATACTCCACGGCCCCTTCACCGCCCTCGGCATACCCGCAGGCGCGGTCTCCGGGATCGCCGTGGTCGTCGGCATGCTGCTGGCCTCCGCCGTGCAGATGGTGATCGGCGAGCTGGTGCCCAAGAACTGGGCGGTGTCGAAGCCGATGCAGGTCGCCCGCTTCGTCGCGGGCCCACAGCACGTCTTCTCCCGCCTCTTCCGCCCGGTGATCGCCGGGCTCAACGCGGTCGCCAACCGGCTGGTCCGCGCCTTCGGCGTCGAGCCCACCGACGAGCTCGCCTCCGCCCGGACCCCCGGCGAGCTGGTCTCCCTCGCCCGGCACTCGGCCCAGGCCGGCGCCCTGGAGCAGGACACGGCCGATCTCTTCGTCCGCACCCTCTCCCTGGGCGAGCTGACCGCGGAGAACGTGATGACGCCGCGGGTGAAGGTCAGTGCCCTGCAGTCGTCGGCCACCGCCGAGGACGTGGTCAACCTGACCCGGGCCACCGGCCTCTCCCGCTTCCCCGTCTACCGGGAGCGGATCGACGAGATCGTCGGCATGGCCCACCTCAAGGACGCCCTCGCGATCCCGGCCCACGAACGGCTGCACACCCCGGTCGGCCGTATCGCCAAGGCCCCGCTGCTGGTCCCGGAGTCGCTGCCGGTGCAGCCGCTGCTGGCCCGACTGCGCAGCGAGCAGCCCATCGCCGTCGTCGTCGACGAGTACGGCGGCACGGCCGGGGTGGTGACCCTGGAGGACATCGTCGAGGAACTGGTCGGCGAGGTCCGCGACGAGCACGACGGGCACGAGGGGCCCGAACTCGCCGCCGCCCCGCCCGAGGACGGCCGGCTCGCCTGGGACGCCGACGGCAGCTGCCGGGTGGACGTGCTCCAGCGCATCGGCCTCGACGTCCCGGAGGGCCCGTACGAGACGGTCGCCGGTCTCGTCGCCGACCTCCTCGGCCGGATCCCCGCGCCCGGCGACAGGGCCGAACTGCCCGGCTGGCGCCTCGCGGTACGGCAGGTCGGGCACTACCGGGCCGAGCGCGTACGCCTCGTGCGCACCGCGGCCGCCACGGACACCGCCCCGCTCGCGGAGGCGGCCCGATGAGCCTGCTCCAACTCCTGTTCGCCCTGCTCCTCGTGCTCGCCAACGGCTTCTTCGTCGGCGCCGAGTTCGCCCTGGTCTCCGTCCGCCGCAGCCAGATCGAACCGCTCGGGACCACCCGGGCCCGCCAGGTCCTGTACGGCCTGGAGAACCTGCCGCAGATGATGGCGGCGGCCCAGTTCGGCATCACCGTCTGCTCGCTGACGCTGGGCGCGGTGGCCGAGCCGACGGTGGCGAAGCTGCTGGAGCCCGTCTTCGAGGCGGTCCGGCTGCCGCACGGCATGATCCATCCGCTGGGCTATGTGATCGCGCTCGCCGTCGTCGTCTTCCTGCACCTGGTCATCGGCGAGATGCTGCCGAAGAACCTGGCGATGGCGGCGCCGGAGAGGACGGCCCTGTGGCTGAGCCCGGCTCTGGTGGCCTTCGCGCGGCTGTGCAGGCCGGTCACGGCCGGCCTCGGCGCCTGTGCCCGTCTGGTGCTCAAGCTGTTCCACGTCGAGCCCAAGGACGAGGTCGAAGCCGTCTTCACCAGCGTCCAGCTGGTACGGCTGGTCGAGGACTCCGGCCAGGCAGGGCTGCTCGACCCCGAGGAGCAGGAACGCCTGGAGGACGCGCTGGAGCTGGGCTCGCGCCCGGTGACGGACGTCCTGCTCAGGCGCGACTCCCTGGTGACGGTGGGCCCTTCGGTGACCCCCGCCCAGGTCGTGGCCCTGACCGCCCGTACGGGCTACTCCCGCTTCCCGGTGATCGCGGAGAACGGCGCCTTCATGGGCCGCTATCTGCACGTCAAGGACGTCCTCGATCTGGAGGACTCCGACCGCGCCGTCCCGCAGCAGATCTGGCGCCCCATGACCACCCTCCGCGCGGAACTCCCGCTGGACGACGCGCTGACGGTCATGCGGCGGGCGGCCACCCATCTGGCACAGGTGGCGGACGCGTCCGGGAAGGTGCTCGGTCTGGCCGCTCTGGAGGACGTCCTGGAGCTCCTGGTCGGCGAGGTCCGCGACCCGGCCCACCGCGAGGTCCAGCCGGCCCGCGTGACAGAGCCAAGGCTTAGCGAGCCTCCGAAGCAGGCCCTCGCCACCTGATTCACGCCCCCGCCGCCCCTACCCGTCCCACCTCCAGGGGCTGCGCGCCCCTTCGGCCCCCGTGTCGAAGACTCGGGGCTCCGCCCCGGACCCCGTTCGCGCGGTTCCCCGCGCCCCTGAATACGGGCGCGGGGAACTGCGCGAGAAGCCCCACCGGACCCGCGGACGGGCTGGGGCGGCGGGGGCGAGAACGGCTCACATGGCCGAAGGCTCCCCGGGCCCCCGCCCCGACAGGACCTCCCCGTACGCCTGCATCAAGTCCGGCAACCGAAGCGTCGACAGATCGTCCCGCGTCGGAATCGTCGGATACCCCGACAGCCGCAGATCCCGGTACGCGCAACTCTTCTCGTACAGCGTCCGCAGGAACCGCCCGTTCCCCAGCTCGTCGATCCACCCCTGGTCGACGACGTGCCCGGAGACCGACCGCAGCTCGTCGAGGGCCTCCTCGTCCCACACGTCCCCGTTCTCCGCCGCGAGCACCTCTCCGATGGAGGTCAGCTCCAGCGGGCGGTAGGAGGGGAAGTCGACCCGGGTCGTGAACCGGGAGGACAGCCCGGGATTCGCGGCCAGCAGCCGGTCCATGCCCTCCGGATAGCCGGCCAGGATCACGACCAGGTGGTCCCGGTTGTCCTCGGCCCGCTTCAGCAGCACCTGCAGTGCCTCGTCGCCGTACGCGTCGCCCTTGCCGTACCCGGAGTTGGACAGGGAGTACGCCTCGTCCACGAACAGCACGCCGCCGATCGCCGAGTCGATCAGCTCGTTGGCCTTCACGGCCGTCTGCCCGAGGTACTCGCCCACGAGGTCCGCCCGCTGCGCCTCGACGAGATGGTCGCCGCCGAGCAGCCCGAGCGCGTAGAAGACCCGGCCCAGTATTCGCGCCACGGTCGTCTTCCCGGTCCCGGACGGCCCGGAGAAGACGAAGTGCCGCTTGGGCGGTTGGACCGGCAACCCCTGGCCCGCCCGCAGCCGTGCCATGTTCAGCTGCGCGGACAACGCCTTGACCTGCCGCTTCACCGGCTCCAGGCCGACCATCCGCTCCAACTCCGCGAGCGCCTCCTCCAGCAGCTCCGGATCCGTCGGCCCGGCCGGCAGCGACAGCGGCTCCACCGGCACCACGGACTTCTCCCGTACGAAGGTGTCGCCGGCCTCGGGCGGCAGCCCGCCCGACGGCGGGAGCCCGGGATCGGAGACCTTCAGGTCCCGGCCCTCGGGGTCGAAGAACGGCTCCAGCCCGTCGCCGTCGAGGACGTCCTGTCCGATCCCGGCGAGCGCGATCGCCGCGAAGTCGCTCGCGTCGTCCTCGTAACCGTCGCCCTCGGCGATGGCCGCCAGCCGCGCCGAGGTGTCCATGAAGGCGGGGTCGACCCGGTGCACGGCCCGGTACAGGGGGAGCGCGGCCGCGCTGCGCCCGGTGCCCTCGTGGGCGCGCGCCAGCCAGTAGCGCAGCTCCTTGCGCTGCGGCTGCTCGCTGCGGCAGCGCATCAGCGCGGCGGAGAGCAGCGGCTCGGCCTGTCCGTACGTCTCCAGCCGGACCCGGGCCATCCCGCCGAACAGGCCCGCCTCGATCCCCAGCAGCGGATCGTCGAGCAGTGGATCGGTGTGCCGGACCAACTGCTCCCAGTCCTTGACGAGATAGGCCCGGCAGGCGTGCAGGAAGCGCACCTGGTGGTCCGCGTCGACCGGCGGCAGCCCCGCGAGCGCCCGGTCCAGCTCGGGCACATGGCGCCCGTCCAGCCAGTGGGAGGCGTGCGCGAGGAGCAGATCGCGCGGGCTCTCCAGCACCGGCTGCACCCACCAGCCCAGCCAGTACCAGGAGTTGAGCGTGCGCCGGTGCCGGGTGCGCTGCTCCCCGAAGCGTTCCCGGTGCCGGAACATCCGCAGCAGCGCGGTCGTCGTGTCCACACGCAGCGCGTGCAGTCCGAGCCAGCCGTCGGCCATCCCCGGATCCATCCGCACCGCGGCGCGGAACTCCTCCTCCGCCTGCGGATAGGCGCCCATCGTGTAGGCGTCCACGCCTCGCAGCCAGGCGAGGTCGGCCGGTGCCTCGGGGCCCCGCGAGCCGAAGTCCATCACGTCCCCCACAAACCGTGCCCCCGTTGGTAACCGAGCGGGCCGGTGCCCGTCGGCAGCCTTCGTCGAACCGCTGTGCAGCGGACGGGAGTTGCGCCGGAGCGTTGCTGCAGCCGTCCGAAGGTCACACCTTGGGCATCGTACCTGCGGGTCGGTCGCCCTTCGAAGGGTGCCGCAGTGCTCGTCCGGGGAGGTGGGAGCGCGCGGGGCGCGTCGCGGACGGTGACCGAGGGTGAAGGAATCGTGCCCCCAAGCGTTCCGGTGGAGCCGGAAATGGGCAGAACGAAGCCCCCGATCACGGGGGAACAACCGGGGGCTTCGCGTTTTCGGGCAGTCGTCGACGACCGCACATTGAGAACGTAAGACCTGTACGGCCCCTGGGTCAAGCCGAGTTGGGGCTCTCGGGGCACTTCTCGGACAGCCCTCTTCACAGGTTCAGCACATTGCGGATGGTCCGTCACCCTCAGTGAGGGACGGTCCCGATCCGGGAGTCGTCGCAGGTCCCGGCAGCACCTCGTACCCCGTGTCTCCCGGCCGAATCAGCAGATCGGCGAACGGCCGAGAAGGGTCCTCCGCGAAGTGCCGGCGTTCCGCCCGGACCCAGCCGGCCCAGAACTCGCTCTGCTCCGCCCCGTCCCGCGCCTGCCCACGCGCCCAGGCCGCCTCCTGCGGGTACTCCATCCACAGCAGTGCCGCGAGGTGCGGCCGCAGGGCACGTCGGCCGGCGCCCACCCCCTCGACGGCGATCACGGGCGCGGGCGGCAGGACGCGCGCGGGGCCGAACGCGCGCGCACGCCAGTCGTACGGGGCGCACCGTGCGCTCCGGCCGTGCCGGAACGGCTCGATCACCTGCTCCAGCAGGCGCCCGGTCCAGGAGAAGAGTTCCTCGTGCGTGGCGACGTCGTCGAGGTGCAGCACCGGGGCGCCGTCGAGCGCGTCGGCCAGCAGCCCGGCGAAGGTGCTCTTCCCGGAGCCGGCGTGGCCGTCGACCCCGACCAGCCGGACCGGCCCGCAGGAGGGCGGCAGCCGGCGCAGCCGGGCGGCGAGGGCCGCGACGGCCGGGTCCATGGGCGCGGGGGAGGCGTGCATACCCGGATTCAACACCGTGGCGCGAGCTCCGGGCCATGCCAGTGGTGTCGACCAATATTGGCGGGCGTGGCGAGGCGCGAGGTGCTGGCAGAAGCCGTCGCCCGCCGTCCATAGTGGGCGAACAGCCGTGCGTCTGAACCGTTCCTTCAGAGATCACTGGGGGTCTCCCGCAGATGACGAGCCTTTCCGAGCCGTCCCGCAGAACCGTCCTGACCGCAGCCGTCACCGTCGCCGCCACCGCCGCGGCGGGCGGATCGCCGGGGCAGGCGGTGGCCGACACCACGAGCGGCCGGGGCGAAGCCCTCGCCCACCGCGCACCAGTACCGGAACGCCTGTCCGACTACCACGCCTGGACCACCTACACCGACTGGCGCTCCGGCAGTCACGGGGGCACCCGGGCCAAGGCGGGAGAACGCCCGGGTCTGGTGGTCGGGACTCCGCTCGGCACGCTCGACCACACCGACCCGCACACCGGGCGGACGGCCACCTGGGAGTACGCGACCTGGACCTCCCCGGTCCACCGGCTCACCGTGCCCGCGACCGAGGTGATCGCGTCCTGGAACGCGAGCACCCCGGCCGGCACCTGGATCGGGATCGAGCTGCGCGGCACGTACTCCGACGGCACGGACACGCCCTGGTACGTGCTGGGCCGGTGGGCGTCCGGCGACCAGGACATCAGGCGCACCTCCGTGGACGGGCAGGAGGACGGCCGGAGCACCGTCTGGACCGACACCTTCGCCATCGACGACCCCGCCACCGGGCTGCGTCTCGCCTCCTACCGGCTGCGGCTGACCCTCCACCGCACGCCCGGCACCCGGCTCACGCCCACGGTGTGGCGGCTCGGCGCGATGGGTTCCGACGTCCCGGACCGCTTCACCGTTCCGGCCTCCGTCCCCGGCGTCGCGCGGGAGCTGAACGTCCCGCGCTACTCCCAGGAGACCCACAAGGGCCAGTACCCCGAGTACGACAACGGTGGCGAGGCCTGGTGCAGCCCCACCTCCTCGCAGATGATCATAGAGTTCTGGGGCCGGAAGCCCAGCGCCGCGGACCTGGCCTGGGTGAACCCGGCGTACGCGGACCCGCAGGTGTGCCACGCTGCGCGGTTCACCTTCGACTACCAGTACGAGGGCTGTGGCAACTGGCCCTTCAACGCGGCGTACGCCGCCACCTACAAGGACATGCAGGGAGTGGTGACCCGGCTGGGCTCGCTCACGGACCTGGAGACGCTGATCGCGGCGGGCATTCCGGCGATCACCTCCCAGTCCTTCCTCGCCTCGGAGCTGACGGGCGCGGGGTACGGCACGGCCGGGCACCTCATGACGGTGATCGGCTTCACCGCCGACGGCGACGTCGTCGCCAACGACCCGAATTCGCCGACCAACGAGGCGGTGCGCCGCGTCTACCGGCGGCGTGAGTGGGAAAACATCTGGTTGCGGACCAAGCGGTACAACGCCGCCGGCAAGGTCGCCTCCGGCACGGGCGGCATCTGCTACCTGTACTTCCCGGCGCGGCCCACGCCCCGCCAGCTCGCGGCGCTCGAGGCGGTCGGCGTCTGCTGACACGGGCGTGCGGCACGGGCGTGCCCCGCTGACGTGCTGACGTGCTGACGTGCTGACGTGGCGTGGCCTCCGGG
>NZ_JBHVDD010000067.1:51023-56803 GCF_042802995.1 Streptomyces sp. NPDC057438 | reverse complement strand
TACATTCCGAACCCGGAAGCTAAGCCTTACAGCGCCGATGGTACTGCAGGGGGGACCCTGTGGGAGAGTAGGACGCCGCCGAACAAATATTGAGAGCTGGTCCCCGAATTTCGGTTCGGGGACCAGCTCTTTTTTGTTGTGCGTCACTTGGAGTTCACGTTGCCAGACCAGGATCCGCAGCATGGGTACCGTTGGAATGCTCAGGGCCGCGGGTGTCGGCGCCGGTGACGAGGTCGTAGTGCCGGCGTTCGGGAATCCGGAGGTCGCTCAGGCGGTGAGCCTGGCAGGTGCCGTTCCGGTGTTCGCCGACATAGACCCGGCGACGTACTGCCTGGACGCGGCGGCTGTCGAAGCCGCGGTGACGTCGCGGACGGTGGCGGCGGTCGTCGTCCATCGCTTCGGCGGGTCGGCCGACGTCGCGGCGTTGCGTCAGATCGGGCAGCGGCACGGGCTGTTGGTGCTGGAACAGGGAGAGTCGGAGACGCCGTACAGCGAGCTGGGGGAGCGCCGACGGCGGGCCGCGTACCTCAGTGCGAAGCTGAAGGGAGTTCGGACTCCTGACGGCAGCGACGGACACACCTTCCAGCAGTACGTCGTGCGGGTACCCGGGAACGGGCGGCCGGACCGGGACGCCTTCGCGCGTGCCGTGCGGGCCAAGGGAGTCGAGTGCCGGGTGCCGGTCAAGACACCGGTGCACCGGATGCCCGGCTTCCGACGGGACGTGTGCCTGCCCGAGACCGAGCGGGCGGCCGACGAGACGCTGGCCCTGCCCATCGGCGGCGAGATGTCGCGTCGCGAACTGCAGCGGTTGGTGTCCGCGTGCAACGCCCTCGGCGGGCTGCTGCAGCCGGCTTTCTAGTTCCTCGGACACGCGGGAAGACTCGGGGCGTGTGTGCCGTTCGGCAGGGCGCCGGGTGGTTCGAGGCGGGCGCCGGTTCGGGTATGATCTATCTCGTTGCCGCGAGGGAAACCTCGAACAGGTGACAGGCCCCTATAGCTCAGTCGGTAGAGCGTCTCCATGGTAAGGAGAAGGTCAACGGTTCGATTCCGTTTGGGGGCTCAAACGAAAGGCCCCGCCCGATTCGGGCGGGGCCTTTGTCGTGTCCGGAGCCAGCCGGTCCGGAGTCAGTCGGTCTGCAGGCCGGGGACCCGCATCGCCAGGATGGCCATGTCGTCGGAGGGCGCGTCGGAGGCGAAGCGTTCGACGGCGCGCATGACGCGGGCCGCGACCGCGCCCGCGGTGAGGCCCGTGCAGGTGGTGAGGACTTCGGTGAGGCCGTCGTCGCCCAACATGCGGGTGCCTTCGCGGCGTTCGGTGACGCCGTCCGTCACACACAGGAGGACGTCACCGGGGTCGAGGGTGACCGTCTGCTCGTACAGCTCCAGGTCCTCCATCACACCGAGGAGGGCCTGCGGTTCGGCGGCGGGCTCGACCGTGCCGTCCTGGCGCAGGCGCAGCGGGAGCGGATGGCCGGCGCAGACCACCTTCAGGACGGCGCTGCCGTCCTCCTGGGGCCACAGCTCGCCGTACAGGAGTGTCAGGAAGCGGCTGCGGGCGCCCTCGTCGATGATCGCGGAGTTGAGGCGCTCCAGGACCGCCGGGCCCGCGTAGCCCTCTCGGGCGAGCAGGCGCAGGGCGTGGCGGGCCAGACCGGTGACCGCGGCGGCCTCGGGGCCGGTGCCGCAGACGTCGCCGATGGCGAAGCCGTACGCGCCGTCGCGGATGGGGAAGAGGTCGTAGAAGTCACCGCCGACCTCGTTGCCCTCCCCGGCCGCGCGGTAGATGACCTCGACCTCGACGCCGTCGATCTGGGGGAGCTCGGGCGGGAGGAGGCTGCGCTGGAGGGACTGGCTGATGGCCACCCGCTCCGAGTACAGCCGGGCGTTGTCCAGGGCCAGGGCCGCCCGGCGGGAGAGATCCTCGGCCAGCTCCAGGATCTCCTGGCGGAAGTGCTCGTCGGTGGGCTTGCCGAGGGTCAGCATGCCGATGACGCGGTTGCGGGCGACGAGCGGCAGGACGACCGTCTCGCCGCCCACCGCCGAGGCGGTCGCCAGTGTCGTGCCGATGCCGGAGCTGACGGTGGCGGGCTCGCCGAGGCCGAGGCTGCGCATGGAGGTGCGCAGGGCCGCCTGATGGGCCGCCTCGGCGGGGGCCGTCCAGACGCGGGCGCCCGGGGTGGGGATGGGCTCGGGCGGACGGATCTTGGAGAGGAGGGCCTTGAGGCCGTCGATGAGGTCCTCGTCCTCGTGCAGGACGTAGCTGAGGTACGGGTCGGAGGCCTGGTCGGCGATCGTGTAGACGGCGCACCAGGTGGCGAGCGTGGGGATCGTCATCTGGGCCATGAGGGCCAGGGTCTGGTCGCGGTCGAGGGTGCCCGCGAGGAGGTCGGAGGCTTCGACCAGGAAGCTCAGCGAGCCGCGGCGCAGGCGTTCCAGCTCGCCCAGCCGGGCGGACTCGACGGCCAGGGCGATGCGGTCGGCGGCGAACTGCAGGCGTAGGGCCTCCTCGTTGGAGTACCGGCCGTGGGCCTCCGCGGCGACGCCCAGGGAGCCCGTGAGGCGGCCCTCGACCTTGAGGGGGACCGTGACGACCGAGCGCATGCCGGTGCCGTTGAGGAGGGGTACGGCGCCGGGGACGGCCGTGAGGTCGTCGTGGACCGCGGGCATCCGGGCCGAGCCGTAGCGGCCGGGTCCCGCGTCCACGGGTACGCGGGCGAAGCGCTGGCGAGCGGAGGGGAGGCCCGTGGAGGCCCGGACCTCCAGCTCCGTCTCGTCGTCGGTCGCGAGGAGGAGGAAGGCGGAGTCGCCGTCGAGCATGTCGCGGGCGCGCTCGACCGTGCGCTGGAGGAGGCCGTCGAGGTCGTCGGGGGCGGGCGAGCCGATGAAGACCTCGAAGGGGTCCGCGGCCTGGCCCTCGCCGGAACCGGAGCCGTCGCCGGCGGCCATGCGCAGCGGGGTCTGCAGGACGGCGCGCTCGTGGTCCCGGACGAGGAGACAGACCGTGGAGGGATCTCCAGCGGTGTCGCGGACCCGGAGGTGGGAGGCGTAGACCGGAGTCACACGGCCGTTGGCGCCGCGGATGCCGTAACTGCCCTCCCAGCGGGAGAGTTGGAGGGCCTCGGCGACGCCGGTGCTGGTGCCGGGGGTGTGCGGCCAGGCGGCGAGGTCGGTGAGGGGCTTGCCGATGACGTGGTCCGGGGCGTACCCGAAGAGTTCCTCGGCGTCCTCGTTCCAGGCGCCGATCGCGCCCGCGCGGTCGATCTGGACGACCGCGACGCGGACCCGGCCGTCGGCGAGCGGGAGCAGGTCGGGAGGCAGGGCCGGGCCGGCCGAGCGGGTGCCCACCGGGCGGTCGGGGAGGTCGAGTTGGAACCAGACCTGCTTGTGGGTGGACGTGTACTCGACGCCCCAGCGGGAGGCCAGCGCCGCGCACAGCTGCAGACCGCGGCCGCCCTCGCGGTCCGGGCTGCCCATATTGACGTGGCTGCCCTGGAGAGGGATCTCACGTTCGGGATATCTGTCCGCGACCTCGATGCGTACGCCGTCCTCGGCCCGCAGACACAGGACGTCGGCGGAGGTTCCCGCGTGGACGACCGCGTTGGTGACGAGTTCGCTGGTGAGGACGACCGCGTCGTCGACGATGTCGGCGAAGCCCCAGCCCTGGAGGGTGTCGCGGACGAACGAGCGGGCGGTCGCGACGGATCGTGAGACGGCAGCGAAGCTGGCGGCCGCGCGCGCGGTGATCACAGCACTCCTTGTCCGGTTCTCGACGTGGGGGGATCCTGGGACGGCCTCCTGCCGGGGCAGGGGCTGGTTCTCCGTCGGCCTGGGTTCCTGGGGGGTCTCCCCGGGATGCAGTCCGGTGGTCATGGTGCGGCCGCCCCTCCGATGCCTGCCCGCTCTGCTCGTGCGCCACCGCCCAGGCCGGACGGGACCGGCATGGCTGGACAGCCGCATGCAAGGTTACTTACCTTCGCCGTCCATGCGGATGCCGGTCGTCTGTGTTTCCGTCCGGAGGTGTGCGGACCGTGTGCGAAGCTGCCGAACTGTTATGGCCTGGTTCAGCCATGGTGAAACACTGGGCAGGCTGCCAGGAGCAGGCTGGGAGGGTCCGCGTATCTTCCCGGTGCGGCGGATCGCGGCAGCGGATCCGCCGGGCGGGAGTATCCGAGTACGAAGCGGTACGAGTGGTACGAACAGTGTGAGCAGCACGAGCAGTGTGAGCAGTACGAAGCGTTCGAATGCGGCGTAGTACGTCCAGTAGGACCGGTCGACCCTTGCGGGAGGGACACAGTGGAGTCTGGCGCAGCGACGCGAGGCACGAAGGCGCGCGCGAAAGGCGGACAGTCCCAGAGTGAGCAGCGCGCATCACGCAAACCGCGCAATGGGACCACCACTGTGGACACCGCTGCCCTGAACCGGCTGCTCACGGCGTTGGAAGCGATGCGGGACGGCAACTTCCGCAAGCGGCTGACGGTCTCGGGCGACGGCGTGATGGCCGAGATCGCCGCCGTCTACAACGAGGTGGCGGACCGGAACCTGCACCTCACGGGCGAGCTGTCGCGCGTGCGGCGGGTGGTGGGGCGTGAGGGCAAGCTCACCGAGCGGCTGGAGACGGGCGCGACCGAGGGGTCCTGGGCGGCCGCGATCGACGCGTCGAACGCGCTGGTCGACGACCTCGTGCGGCCGGTGTCCGAGGTCAGCCGGGTGCTGTCGGCCGTCGCGGAGGGTGATCTGTCGCCCCGCATGGAGCTGCGGTCGCAGGGGCCGGACGAGACCGGGCATCCGCTGCGCGGGGAGTTCCTGAAGGTCGGGCGTACCGTCAACAACCTGGTCGACCAGCTGTCGACGTTCACCGACGAGGTCACGCGGGTGGCCAGCGAGGTGGGCACCGAGGGCAAGCTGGGCGGGCAGGCCAAGGTGCGGGGCATGTCCGGTTCGTGGAAGGACCTGACGGAGTCCGTCAACACCATGGCGCACCGGCTCACCGCGCAGGTCAGGGACATCGCGCTGGTGACGACCGCGGTCGCGAAGGGTGATCTGTCGCGCAAGGTCACCGTGCACGTGGCCGGCGAGATGCTGGAGCTGAAGGAGACCGTCAACACGATGGTCGACCAGCTCTCGGCGTTCTCCTCCGAGGTGACCCGGGTCGCCCGGGAGGTGGGCACCGACGGGCAGCTCGGCGGGCAGGCCGAGGTGCCGGGTGTGGCGGGTGTGTGGAAGGAACTCACCGATTCGGTGAACACCATGGCCGGCAATCTCACCGCGCAGGTGCGGGGGATCGCCCAGGTCACCACGGCGGTCGCCAACGGTGATCTGTCGCAGAAGGTCACCGTGCCCGCACGCGGCGAGGTCGCCAAGCTCGCCGAGACCATCAACCAGATGACCGAGACGCTGCGGATCTTCGCCGACGAGGTCACGCGGGTGGCGAACGAGGTGGGTGCCGAGGGCCGGCTGGGCGGTCAGGCGCAGGTGCCGGGCGCGGCCGGGACGTGGAAGGACCTCACCGATTCGGTGAACACGGTCTTCCGGAACCTCACGATCCAGGTGCGGGACATCGCGGCGGTGACCACGGCGGTCGCCAACGGTGACCTCTCGCAGAAGGTCACCGTGGACGTGGCCGGGGAGATGCTGGAGCTGAAGAACACCGTCAACGGGATGGTCGACCAGCTCTCGTCCTTCGGTGACGAGGTCACGCGGGTGGCGAACGAGGTGGGTGCCGAGGGCCGGCTGGGCGGTCAGGCGCAGGTGCCGGGCGCGGCCGGGACGTGGAAGGACCT
>NZ_JBHVDD010000067.1:0-50923 GCF_042802995.1 Streptomyces sp. NPDC057438 | reverse complement strand
GACGAGGTCACGCGGGTGGCGAACGAGGTGGGTGCCGAGGGCCGGCTGGGCGGTCAGGCGCAGGTGCCGGGCGCGGCCGGGACGTGGAAGGACCTGACGGACTCCGTCAACACGGCGTTCCGGAATCTCACCGGGCAGGTGAGGAACATCGCGGCGGTGACGACGGCCGTGGCCAACGGCGACCTCTCGCAGAAGGTCACCGTCGATGTCGCGGGCGAGATGCTCGAACTGAAGAACACCGTGAACACGATGGTGGACCAGCTGTCGAGCTTCGCCGACCAGGTGACGCGGATGGCCCGGGACGTGGGTACGGAGGGCCGGCTCGGCGGTCAGGCCCGAGTGGACGGTGTGTCGGGTACGTGGAAGGAACTCACCGACTCCGTCAACTCGATGGCCGGCAACCTGACCTCGCAGGTGCGCAACATCGCGCAGGTGACGACGGCGGTGGCGCGGGGCGACCTGTCCCAGAAGATCGACGTGGATGCGCGCGGCGAGATCCTGGAGCTGAAGAACACCATCAACACGATGGTCGACCAGCTCTCCTCCTTCGCCGACCAGGTGACCCGGGTGGCCCGGGACGTGGGTACGGAGGGCCGGCTCGGCGGTCAGGCGCAGGTGCCCGGCGTCGCCGGTGTGTGGCGGGACCTCACCGAGTCGGTGAACGGCATGGCCGGCAACCTGACCGGCCAGGTCCGCAACATCGCGCAGGTCGCCACGGCGGTGGCCCGCGGCGACCTGTCCCAGAAGATCACCGTGGACGCGCGCGGCGAGATCCTGGAGCTGAAGAACACGCTGAACACGATGGTGGACCAGCTGTCGTCGTTCGCGGAGGAGGTCACCCGGGTCGCCCGTGAGGTGGGTACGGAGGGCCAGCTCGGCGGTCAGGCCGAGGTGCAGGGCGTCTCCGGCACCTGGAAGGACCTCACGCAGTCGGTGAACTTCATGGCGAACAACCTGACGATCCAGGTGCGCCAGATCGCCGAGGTCACGACCGCGGTCGCCAAGGGCGATCTGTCGAAGAAGATCACCGTCGACGCCAAGGGTGAGATCCTCGAACTCGTCACCACCGTGAACACGATGGTGGACCAGCTGTCGTCCTTCGCCGAGCAGGTGACCCGGGTGGCCCGTGAGGTGGGCACCGAGGGCATCCTGGGCGGCCAGGCGCACGTGCCGGGCATCACGGGCATCTGGAAGGACCTCAGCGGCAACGTCAACCTGATGGCCAAGAACCTCACCATGCAGGTGCGGAACATCTCCCAGGTCGCGGCCGCCGTCGCCAACGGCGACCTGACCCGCACGGTGACGATCGAGGCGGCCGGTGAGGTCGCGGAGCTGGCAGACACCTTCAACAGCATGGTGAAGACGCTCAGTTCGTTCGCCGACCAGGTCACCAAGGTGGCCCGTGAGGTGGGCACGGACGGCATCCTGGGCGGTCAGGCGCACGTACCCGGTGTGGCGGGCACGTGGAAGGACCTCACCGAGTCCGTGAACTCGATGGCGTCCAACCTGACCGGACAGGTCCGCAACATCGCGATGGTGACGACCGCCATCGCCAAGGGCGACCTGACCAAGAAGATCGACATCGACGCCCGCGGCGAGATCCTGGAGCTGAAGACCACCATCAACACGATGGTCGACCAGCTGTCGTCCTTCGCCGAGGAGGTCACCCGGGTGGCCCGCGAGGTGGGCACCGAGGGGCAGCTGGGCGGTCTCGCGCGGGTGCGGGACGTCGACGGCACCTGGCGGGACCTCACCGAGTCGGTGAACGAGATGGCCGGGAACCTGACCCGGCAAGTGCGCGCCATCGCGCGGGTGGCCACGGCGGTGACCCGGGGCGACCTGAATCTCAAGATCGACGTCGACGCGTCCGGCGAGATCAAGGAGCTGCAGGACTACATCAACAAGATGATCGCCAACCTGCGCGACACCACGATCGCCAACCAGGAGCAGGACTGGCTCAAGGGCAACCTGGCCCGGATCTCCGCCCTGATGCAGGGCCGCCGGGACCTCGACGACGTGGCCTCGCTGATCATGAGCGAGCTGACGCCGGTGGTGTCCGCGCAGCACGGCGCGTTCTTCCTCGCGCTGCCGTTCCTCGACGGCAAGGACCTCGCCCCGGACAACGACGACCAGTACGAGCTGCGCATGCTGGGCTCGTACGGCTACTCCATGGGGTCCATGCCGGCGTCGTTCCGGCCGGGGGAGGCGCTGGTCGGGACGGCCGCGAAGGAGAAGCGCACGATCCTGGTGGAGAACGCCCCGAGCGGTTATCTGAAGATCTCATCCGGGCTCGGTGAGGCACCGCCGGCGCAGGTCATCGTGCTTCCGGTGCTTTTCGAGGGAACCGTGCTCGGTGTGATCGAGCTGGCTTCGTTCACGCCGTTCACGCAGATCCAGAAGGACTTCCTGAACCAGATCGCGGAGATGATCGCGACCAGCGTCAACACCATCTCCGTCAACACCAAGACCGAGGTGCTGCTGAAGCAGTCGCAGGAGCTGACCGAGCAACTGCGCGAGCGGTCCGACGAGTTGGAGAACCGGCAGGAGGCCCTCCAGGCGTCCAACGCCGAGCTGGAGGAGAAGGCCGAGCTGCTGGCCCGGCAGAACCGCGACATCGAGGTCAAGAACACCGAGATCGAGGAGGCGCGGCAGGTCCTGGAGGAGCGCGCCGAGCAGCTCGCGGTGTCCATGCGCTACAAGAGCGAGTTCCTGGCGAACATGTCGCACGAGCTGCGTACCCCGCTCAACTCGCTGCTGATCCTCGCCAAGCTGCTCGCGGACAACGCCGAGTCGAACCTGACGCCCAAGCAGGTCGAGTTCGCCGAGACGATCCACGGGGCGGGCTCGGACCTGCTCCAGCTGATCAATGACATCCTGGACCTGTCGAAGGTCGAGGCGGGCAAGATGGACGTGTCGCCGACCCGTATCGCCCTCGTCCAGCTCGTCGACTACGTGGAGGCCACCTTCCGGCCGCTGACGGCGGAGAAGGGCCTCGACTTCTCGGTACGGGTCTCGCCGGAGCTGCCCGCCACGCTGCACACGGACGAACAGCGCCTGTTGCAGGTGCTGCGGAACCTGTTGTCCAACGCGGTGAAGTTCACCGACTCGGGCGCCGTGGAGCTGGTGATCCGGCCGGCCGGCGCGGATGCGCCGGTGGCCATCAAGGAACAGCTGCTGGAGGCGGGCTCGCTGCGGGACGCGGACGCCGACATGATCGCGTTCTCGGTGACGGACACCGGCATCGGGATCGCGGCCAGCAAGATGAGGGTCATCTTCGAGGCGTTCAAGCAGGCGGACGGCACCACGAGCCGCAAGTACGGCGGTACGGGCCTCGGACTGTCCATCTCGCGGGAGATCGCCCGGCTGCTGGGCGGCGAGATCCATGCGCAGAGCGAGCCGGGCCGCGGTTCCACCTTCACCCTGTACCTGCCGCTGCACCCGAGCGAACTGCCCCCGCAGGGCTACGCGCACGCCGCCCCGGCCGCGCTGGAGGCGGGGGAGCTGCTGGCCTCCGAGAACGAGCTGGCCGAACGCAGCCGCAGCGAGACACCGGCGGAGGTGAAGTCGTACCGCGAGACCCAGAACGGGGCCGCGGCGCTTTTCCGCCGGCGCCGCAGGTCCGTGCCGGCGAACTCAGGCTCCGACCTGGTCCAGCAGGGCAACGGGCAGCCGCAGGAGCACTGGGCGCAGGAGGCGGCGGCGCAGCCGCGCCGGACGGTCCGCTTCGACGGCGAGAAGGTGCTCATCGTCGACGACGACATCCGCAACGTCTTCGCGCTCACCAGTGTCCTGGAGCAGCACGGTCTGTCGGTGCTGTACGCGGAGAACGGCCGTGAGGGCATCGAGGTCCTGGAACAGCACGACGACGTGACGGTCGTCCTGATGGACATCATGATGCCGGAGATGGACGGGTACGCGACGACCACGGCGATCCGCAGGATGCCGCAGTTCGCCGGACTGCCGATCATCGCGCTGACGGCCAAGGCGATGAAGGGCGACCGGGAGAAGGCGATCGACTCGGGGGCCTCGGACTACGTGACGAAGCCCGTCGACCCGGATCATCTGCTGGCCGTCATGGAGCAGTGGATGCGGAGTGAGTGACAGGAGATACGGCTCGTGGTCACAATCCGTCGAGAGGCGCCCGGAGTTGTTGACTGAGTGTGGCCGAAGCCGTGTAGAAACGCGGGATTCGGGGAACCTTCTGGTCCCCGCTTGCGTTTCTGCTACGAGCACAGTGACATCACGGTGACAGGGTGTGGCGACGGGCGGGGTGCGGCTACGATGACCGGCACAAGGACGGGTGGCGCGAGGGAGTCGTCCCCTGGGGTGACACCGACCGGTGTCGCGCCGAGTCCTGCGGACAGGGGAGGCCCCAAGCCGGGGCGAGGAGGACGGGCCATGGTGCAGAAGGCCAAGATCCTCCTGGTCGATGACCGGCCGGAGAATCTGTTGGCGCTGGAGGCCATCCTCTCCGCGCTCGATCAGACACTGGTGCGGGCATCGTCCGGGGAGGAAGCGCTCAAGGCGCTGTTGACGGACGACTTCGCGGTCATCCTGCTGGATGTCCAGATGCCGGGAATGGACGGTTTCGAGACGGCCGCGCACATCAAGCGGCGTGAACGGACCCGGGACATCCCGATCATCTTCCTGACCGCCATCAACCACGGCCCGCACCACACGTTCCGTGGGTATGCGGCGGGTGCGGTCGACTACATCTCGAAACCGTTCGATCCCTGGGTGCTGCGTGCCAAGGTCTCGGTGTTCGTCGAGCTGTACATGAAGAACTGCCAGCTCAGGGAGCAGGCGGCGCTGCTGCGGCTTCAGTTGGAGGGTGGCGGCAAGGGCAACGCGGGTGGTTCCAAGGAGCCTTCCGGCGGCATTCTCGCCGAGCTGTCCGCGCGGCTCGCGGCCGTCGAGGAGCAGGCGGAGGCGCTGTCCAAACAGCTCGACGACGACTCGGCGGACGCCGCGGCCGTGGCCACCGCCGCCCATCTCGAACGCAAACTGACGGGCCTGCGCCGGGCGCTGGACGCGCTGGAGCCGGGCACGGGCGGTCCGCCGTCCCTGCCGTCGCAGAACTGAGCGGGTTCCCGGGTGTGTTCCTGGGCGCGGGCGGGGTCGGACAAGTGACCTCGGGCCGCGCCCGTTTGCGTCCGGCCGCCGTGCGGCTGAGGGACTGTCACACCACGTCAGTTTCGGAGCTCGGACGTCGCGACACGAACGGGTGAAGCAGGAGGCACACGTGTCGGCCGTGGTCTCCACCGGTAACCTCACACTCATGGCCTCACGTCAGTCCGCAGCGAAGAAGCCGCCCGCGAAGAAGGCGGCCGCTCCGACGAAGGCTCCGGCGAAGAAGGCCCCCGCGAAGAAAGCCGCCGCCCGGAAGGCACCCGCCAAGAGGGCGGCGGCGAAGAAGACGGCCCCTCCGAAGCCGGCGCCCAGTCCCACCGGAGGCGTGTACAGACTCGTACGCGCCGTCTGGCTCGGTGCCGCGCACGCCGTCGGCGCCGTCTTCCGCGGCATAGGGCAGGGCGCGAAGGGTCTCGACCCGGCGCACCGTAAGGACGGCGTCGCGCTCCTGATGCTCGCCCTCAGCCTGATCGTCGCCGCCGGTACCTGGTCCAACCTGCGCGGGCCGGTCGGCGATCTCGTCGAGATGCTCGTGACCGGCGCCTTCGGCCGTCTCGACCTGCTCGTGCCGATACTGCTCGCGGTCATCGCCGTGCGGTTCATCCGGCATCCCGAGAAGCCCGACGCCAACGGCCGCATCGTCATCGGCCTGTCCGCGCTCGTCATCGGCATCCTCGGCCAGGTCCACCTCGCGTGCGGCTCGCCCGCGCGCAGCGCCGGGATGCAGGCGATAAGGGACGCCGGGGGGCTCATCGGCTGGGGCACGGCCACCCCGCTGACCTACACCATGGGCGAGGCGCTGGCCGTGGCGATGCTCGTGCTGCTCACCGTCTTCGGACTGCTCGTCGTCACCGCGACACCGGTCAACGCGATCCCGCAGCGGCTGCGGCTGCTCGGGCAGAAGCTGGGCATCATCGCCGACGACGAGGACGGCGCCGAGTACGGCGAGGACGACACCCGCTACGACGAGCAGTGGCGCGACGCGCTGCCCGCGCGCTCCCGCGGGCGCGGCTCCGCCCCCGAGCCGTACGACCCGGAGGGCGCCGAGCAGGAGGCCCTCACCCGGCGCCGGCCGAGGCGCTCCGCGATGCGGCAGCCCGACCCGAACCGGCCGATGGACGCCGTGGACGTGGCCGCTGCGGCCGCCGCCGCGCTCGACGGAGCGGTGCTGCACGGCATGCCGCCCTCGCCGGTCGTCGCCGACCTCACCCAGGGCGTGAGCGCGGGCGACCGGGAGGAGACCACTCCCGTCCCGGCCGCGCGCAGCAAGCCGGCCCGGCAGGAGCCGCCGGCCGCCAAGCCGCCCAAGGGCGCCCGGCAGGACACCGTGGTGCCCGACCTGACCAAGCAGGCCCCCGAGGAGCACCGCGAGCTGCCGCCGCGCGCCGAGCAGCTGCAGCTCTCCGGCGACATCACCTACTCCCTGCCCTCGCTCGACCTGCTGGAGCGGGGCGGCCCCGGCAAGACCCGCAGCGCCGCCAACGACGCCATAGTGGCCTCCCTGTCGAACGTGTTCTCGGAGTTCAAGGTCGACGCGGCCGTCACCGGCTTCACCCGCGGGCCGACGGTCACCCGGTACGAGGTCGAGCTGGGCCCGGCGGTGAAGGTCGAGCGGATCACCGCGCTGACCAAGAACATCGCCTACGCCGTCGCCAGCCCGGACGTACGGATCATCAGCCCGATCCCCGGCAAGTCGGCCGTCGGCATCGAGATCCCCAACACCGACCGCGAGATGGTCAATCTGGGCGACGTGCTGCGTCTCGCGGACGCGGCCGAGGACGACCATCCGATGCTGGTCGCGCTCGGCAAGGACGTCGAGGGCGGCTATGTGATGGCCAATCTGGCGAAGATGCCGCACGTGCTCGTCGCGGGTGCGACCGGCTCCGGCAAGTCGTCGTGCATCAACTGTCTGATCACCTCGGTCATGGTCCGTGCGACCCCCGAGGACGTCCGGATGGTCCTCGTCGACCCCAAGCGCGTCGAGCTGACGGCCTACGAGGGCATCCCGCACCTGATCACGCCGATCATCACCAACCCCAAGCGGGCCGCCGAGGCACTGCAGTGGGTCGTGCGCGAGATGGACCTGCGCTACGACGACCTGGCCGCTTTCGGCTACCGGCACATCGACGACTTCAACGAGGCCATCCGCAACGGCAAGGTCAAGCTGCCCGAGGGCAGCGAACGCGAGCTGTCGCCGTACCCGTACCTGCTGGTGATCGTGGACGAGCTGGCCGACCTGATGATGGTCGCGCCGCGCGACGTCGAGGACGCGATCGTGCGGATCACGCAGCTGGCGCGCGCGGCCGGCATCCACCTGGTGCTCGCCACGCAGCGGCCGTCCGTGGACGTCGTCACCGGTCTGATCAAGGCGAACGTGCCCTCCCGGCTCGCCTTCGCCACCTCCTCGCTCGCCGACTCCCGCGTCATCCTCGACCAGCCCGGTGCCGAGAAGCTGATCGGCAAGGGCGACGGGCTGTTCCTGCCGATGGGGGCGAACAAGCCGACCCGTATGCAGGGCGCGTTCGTGACCGAGGACGAGGTCGCGGCGATCGTGCAGCACTGCAAGGACCAGATGGCGCCGGTCTTCCGGGACGACGTCACCGTGGGCACCAAGCAGAAGAAGGAGATCGACGAGGAGATCGGCGACGACCTCGACCTGCTGTGCCAGGCGGCCGAGCTGGTCGTCTCCACCCAGTTCGGCTCGACCTCGATGCTCCAGCGCAAGCTGCGCGTCGGCTTCGCCAAGGCCGGGCGACTCATGGACCTGATGGAGTCGCGGGGCATCGTGGGGCCGAGCGAGGGCTCCAAGGCACGTGACGTTCTTGTGAAACCCGACGAGCTGGACGGCGTGCTGGCCGTGATCCGGGGGGAGACTGAGGCGTAGGGGCCGCAGGCGGGATCGCGCAGGGGACGCGAGAAGGGCGCACGGCAGGGAGAAACCGGTTGTCCGGCGGGCGGAACGCGGATGCGATTACGGCATCCGGGTATTCGAACGTGACTCACCCGTAAGGAAATGGTGAGCAACCGTTTCCCTTCGGCGTACGTCAAGTTGGACGAGGGGAAAGCCCCGTGCCCCACCCTCACCACCAGCAGGATGACCGGCCATTCTGATGGCGTACAAAGTCCCACCGCCCGGTTGCCCCACCCTTTCGTACCCCCCCTAGACTGAACTTCCAGCACAGGTGGCTACACGCTCGAAAGGCGCCCCCGTGTCCATCGGCAACTCCCCTGACGGCAACTTCCCCGAAGACGAGCGTCCGTTCGAAGACGACCTCGACGAACGCTCGGCGGAACGCCCCTCGATCGGTCGTGCCCTCCAGCAGGCACGCATCGCGGCCGGGCTGACCGTCGACGACGTCAGCAACGCCACCCGGGTCCGCATCGCCATCGTGCACGCGATCGAGCAGGACGACTTCGACCCCTGCGGTGGCGACGTCTACGCGCGCGGTCACATCCGCACCCTCGCGCGTGCGGTGCGCATCGACCCCGTCCCGTTGCTCGAACAGTACGACGAGGCCCACGGCGGACGGCCCGCGCCGACGCCCGCGGCCCCGCTGTTCGAGGCGGAACGGATCCGGCCCGAGCGACGCGGCCCCAACTGGACGGCCGCCATGGTCGCCGCGATCGTCGCGGTGATCGGCTTCGTCGGCTTCACCGCGTTCGACAGCGGGGACGACGACGGCTCCTCCACCCAGGTCGCGGAGGGCTCCACGCCGACCACCAGCAAGCCCGCCTCGCCCAAGCCCAGGACCGACAAGCCCGACGCCGACCCCAAGCCCGACCCGACCGACAGCGCCATCGCCGCCGCGCCCCGCGACAAGGTGACCGTGCGGGTCACCGCCTCCGACGGGCGCAGCTGGATCTCCGCCAAGGACCACAACGGCCGGCTCCTGTGGGACGGCCTCCTCAAGCAGGGCGAGTCCAAGACCTTCCAGGACGGCTCCAAGATCGACCTCGTTCTCGGCGACGCCGGGGCCGTCCAGCTCTACGTCAACGGCAAGAAGATCGAGGACGACTTCCAGCCCGGCCAGGTCGAGCGGCTGACGTACACGAAGGGCGACCCCGAGGTCGGCTGAGCCCTCCGTACGTCCGGGCCACGGATGGGCGGACGATCCGAACGAAGACGCGTGGCACGGGGTTGGCCAGGATCGGCCAACCCCGTCGACGTGGGCTGTCACTGGGACGAAGTAGTCTTGAGCCCATGCCTGAACGCCGTACCGTCGCACTCGTCACTCTTGGCTGCGCCCGTAACGAGGTGGACTCGGAGGAGCTCGCAGGCCGCTTGGAGGCGGACGGCTGGGAGCTCGTCGAGGACGCCGAGGAAGCGGACGTCGCGGTCGTCAACACCTGTGGCTTCGTCGAGGCCGCCAAGAAGGACTCCGTCGACGCGCTCCTGGAGGCCAACGACCTCAAGGGTCACGGCAGAACCCAGGCCGTCGTGGCGGTCGGCTGCATGGCCGAGCGGTACGGCAAGGAGCTGGCCGAGGCGCTGCCCGAGGCCGACGGCGTGCTCGGCTTCGACGACTACGCGGACATCTCCGACCGCCTCCAGACCATTCTGAACGGCGGCATCCACGCCTCGCACACCCCGCGCGACCGCCGCAAGCTGCTCCCGATCAGCCCGGCCCAGCGCCAGGAGTCGGCGGCCGGGGTCGCGCTTCCGGGGCACGCCCCGGCCGATCTTCCGGAAGGGATCGCTCCGGCCTCCGGACCGCGATCGCCGCTGCGCCGTCGTCTGGACGGCTCGCCCGTCGCCTCGGTGAAGCTCGCCTCCGGCTGCGACCGCCGCTGCTCCTTCTGCGCCATCCCCTCCTTCCGCGGCTCCTTCATCTCCCGCCGCCCCTCGGACGTCCTGAACGAGACCCGCTGGCTGGCCGAGCAGGGCGTCAAGGAGGTCATGCTCGTCTCCGAGAACAACACCTCGTACGGCAAGGACCTGGGCGACATCCGCCTGCTGGAGTCCCTGCTGCCCGAGCTGGCCGAGGTCGACGGCATCGAGCGGGTGCGGGTGAGCTACCTCCAGCCCGCCGAGATGCGGCCCGGCCTCATCGACGTGCTCACCTCCACGCCCAAGGTCGTGCCCTACTTCGACCTCTCCTTCCAGCACTCCGCTCCGGCCGTGCTCCGCTCCATGCGCCGCTTCGGCGACACCGACCGCTTCCTGGAACTGCTCGACACCATCCGCGGCAAGGCACCCGAAGCGGGCGTGCGGTCCAACTTCATCGTGGGCTTCCCGGGCGAGAGCGAGGACGACCTCGCCGAGCTGGAGCGTTTCCTGAACGGCGCCAGACTGGACGCCATCGGTGTCTTCGGCTACTCCGACGAGGACGGCACCGAAGCGGCCACGTACGAGAACAAGCTGCCCGAGGACGTCGTCGCCGAGCGGCTCGCGCGCGTGTCACGGCTGGCCGAGGAACTGGTCTCGCAGCGTGCCGAGGAGCGCGTCGGGCAGACCGTGCGCGTGCTGGTCGAGTCGGTCGACGGTGAGGAGGGCGCGTACGGCCGCGCCGCCCACCAAGCGCCCGAGACCGACGGCCACGTGCTCTTCACGAGCGGCGAGGGGCTGAGCGTCGGCCTTATGGTCGAGGCGAAGGTGGTCGGCACGGAAGGCGTGGATCTGGTGGCCGAGATGCTTCCGGGCTCTGTCGGCTCCCCCGTGTGTACTGAGGAGGCGGCCAGATGACGGGAGTCCCGGCATCCGCGGCGGGCGGCACCTCCGGCGCCAAGGGCGCGACGAGCGCCCCGGGCGTTCCCGACGCCCCGAGCGCCGCCGCCTCCAGCGATGCCGGGGAGGCACGGGCCGTGCGTGGCGGGAAGCTGGGAGCTGCCGCCGTCAACCAGGCCAGCCTCTGGAACATCGCGAACATCCTGACCATGGTCCGCCTGGTCCTCGTGCCGGGCTTCGTCGTGCTGATGCTCATGGACGGCGGGTACGACCCGGTCTGGCGGGCCTGGGCGTGGGCCGCCTTCGCCGTCGCCATGATCACCGACGTCTTCGACGGTCATCTGGCCCGGACCTACGACCTCGTCACCGACTTCGGGAAGATCGCCGACCCCATCGCCGACAAAGCGATCATGGGTGCCGCGCTGATCTGTCTGTCCTATCTCGGTGATCTGCCCTGGTGGGTGACGGGAGTCATTCTCGGCAGGGAGTTGGGGATCACGCTCCTGCGCTTCGTCGTCATCCGGTACGGAGTCATCCCGGCGAGCCGCGGCGGCAAGCTGAAGACCCTGACCCAGGGCATCGCCGTCGGGATGTACGTCCTGGTGCTGGAGGGACCGCTGGCCACTCTGCGGTGGTGGGTGATGGCGGCGGCCGTCATTCTGACAGTGGTCACCGGAATCGACTATGTGAGACAGGCCATTGTGCTGCGCCGGCGCGGAACCGCCGAGCGCGAGGCCGCTGCGGAGGGAGCGGAACATTGACGTCCACGGCCGCCGAAGTGCTGCGACTACTGACGGTGAGGGGTGAGACGCTCGCCGTCGCCGAGTCGCTGACCGGCGGTCTGGTCGCGGCCGCGCTCACCGCGGCCCCCGGCTCCTCCCAGGCCTTCCGTGGCTCCGTCACCGCGTACGCCACGGAGCTCAAGCACCAGTTGCTCGATGTCGACGCCACCCTCCTGGAGCAGCGAGGAGCGGTGGACCCGCAGGTCGCGGCCCAGATGGCCGACGGTGTCCGCAAGGCGCTCGGCGCCGACTGGGGAATTTCGACCACCGGAGTCGCGGGTCCCGAACCACAGGACGGCCAACCCGTCGGCACGGTCTATGTGGCTATCGCCGGGCCGGGGGCCTCCGAATCCGGCGTATCACGTGGCGGGAAAGTGTCGTCGTTGCGGTTGAACGGCGCCCGGGCGGAAATCCGTATGGAGAGTGTACGGAGCGTACTCGCACTGCTTCTCGAGGAGCTTGCGGGCGAACAGACCGGAAATGAGCGGGCACAGGATACGGAACAGAACGGGGGGACCTGATGTTTGCAGCCCTGAGTGAACACAACAGCGCTCCCCGCACGGCCGCAGCGCAAGGCGGTACGGTGGGGCGTGAAGGATGCGGCTACGCGGTCCGAGGAGGGAGCCACCGATGATTCTGCTCCGTCGCCTGCTGGGTGACGTGCTGCGTCGGCAGCGCCAGCGCCAGGGCCGTACTCTGCGCGAAGTCTCCTCGTCCGCCCGAGTCTCACTCGGCTATCTCTCCGAGGTGGAGCGGGGGCAGAAGGAGGCGTCCTCCGAGCTGCTCTCCGCCATTTGCGACGCGTTGGACGTACGGATGTCCGAGCTCATGCGGGAAGTGAGTGACGAGCTCGCCCTTGCCGAGCTGGCCCAGTCCGCAGCGGCCACCGAGCCGGTGCCAGCACCAGTGCGTCGACCGATGCTCAACTCCGTCTCGGTGGCCGGTGTGCCGCCGGAGCGGGTCACGATCAAGGCGCCCGCCGAAGCGGTGGACGTCGTCGCGGCCTGAACCCGCCGCGACGGTGTGCGCGCGGTGCGGCGCATGCCGGTGACGTGAGGTTCGGCACGCGTGCCGGTGAAGAACGAGAAGTCACGCGAGAGCCCCGGTCGGGGCCTTCAGGGAGACCTGAGGGTGCCGGCCGGGGCTCTTTCGCGTCGCGCCTGTCCCGGGTTGGGGGTCCGGGCTGGGGTCCGGCCGTCCCGTTTGCCGGGGTGGTGGTGTGCGGTCATGGTGGAGGGGCGGAACGGGGACCTGCGCGCGACTCGTTCGTCTGTGCGGGCGCACGGGGTCGTACGGTCGTCTCAAGAATCCGGAGTGCGCTGATGTACGTGGTGAAGAGCCCGCTGTCCGAGGCCGATCTCAGGACCGTCTCCGAGGCGCTGCAAGGTGCCCTCGTCGATCTCGTCGACCTCTCGCTCGTGGCCAAGCAGATCCACTGGAACGTGGTCGGGCCGCGCTTCCGCTCGGTCCACCTCCAACTCGACGAGGTGGTGGACACCGCACGGCTGCACTCCGACACGGTCGCCGAACGCGCCTCCACCCTGGGTGTCTCGCCGGACGGGCGGGCCCAAACGGTGGCCGGGAGCAGCGGGATCGGCACGGTCCCGGACGGCTGGGTCAAGGACGCGGACGCGGTGGGAACCCTGGTGGACGCGCTCGGTGCGGTGATCACCCGCATGCGGACGCGGGTGGAGAGCACCGCGGAGGCGGATCCGGTGAGCCAGGACATCTTCATCCAGATCACGGCGGATCTGGAGAAGCACCACTGGATGTTCCAGGCGGAGAACGGTTAGAGCGACGGCGCTGCGAGCCGGTGCCGCACTTCCGTGCGCCTCCGGTCCGGTGGGCCGTGCCCCCCCGGGGCGGAGGGCGCGGCGGGGGCGTGCGGGCGGCGGTGCGTGGCCCCGGGGCGCATCACACACCCCGTGGGCGCGGTCCGTGTGAGAGGTACGTGCGTCCCTGTGCCGGTGGTGCGCCCTCTCCGGCCGTGACGAGGGCCGTCTAGCGTCGTGTCGGGGGCCCGGAGGCCTTGGAGGTGGCGGCCATGCGGATAGTTCGCTGGGGGGCGGCTCTGGGGTTCGGTGCGCTGTGGTGGTGGGGTGTGCTGCGGCTCGCGCTCGTGCCGGACGCCGGCGCGGTGGAGGGAGCCGTGGCGGCCGGGGGGTGGGGGCTGAGCCTCCTGCCTGTGCACTGCGTACCGAAGGGACGGGCACCGGGACGGCCGGGGGGCGCGTCAGGGGGCGCGAGGGGTGGTCCGGTTCTGGAGGGCGCGGTGGGGGCCGCGGTCACCAGGGCATGGCCACCCCGCCGTTCGGGCGGAGGATCTGGCCCGTCGTGAACGCCGAGGCGTCGGAGGCGAGGTGCAGCACCGCGTGCGCGATGTCGTCGGGCTCGCCGACCCGGCCCAGGGGTGACAGCCGGGCCATGAAGGACTCCGTGCGCACCTGAGCCTCGCCGTCGTGGCGGTCGGTCATGGGCGTGCGGATCCAGCCCGGGGCCACCGCGTTGACCCGGATGCCGTGGGTGCCGACCTCGGTCGCCAGGGTTCTCGTCAGCTGGACCACCGCCGCCTTGGTCACGCCGTAGCAGAGCAGTCCCGGGCCGCCGGTGTCGATCGCGCCCGAGGCCATGGTCACGATGCTGCCGCGCGTCCCGTCGGCGATCATCCGGCGGGCCGCCGCCTGGCAGGCGTGGAGAACACCTTTGAAGTTGACGCTCCACACCCGCTCCAGATCCTCGTCACGCGTCTCCAGAACCGGGCTGCTGTGCATGATCCCGGCGATCGCGGCCATCACATGGAGCCGCTCGCAGGCGGCCACGGCCCGCGTGAGCTGGGCCCCGTCGGTGACGTCGAGATGGTGGGTGTGGGCGGTGGCGTTCCTGGCCTTGATGAGGGTCGCCGTCTCGTGCAGGCCGGCCGCGTCGCGGTCCGCGCAGTGCACGGTCGCGCCCGCCTCGGCGAGCAGCACCGCCGACGCGCGGCCGATACCGCTGCCGGCGCCGGTGACGAACGCGGTGCGACCGGTGAGGTCGTACGCCTGGAGGGACATGACTCGACGGTACGAGTGTTTCTGACGGTCCGTCAATTAGGTGGCCGGCGCCGGACCCGGTTGCCGGGATGAGGAGTTCGCGCGGTGTTCGGGGCCGGTGCCGGACCCGGCTGGCACGCGGGGCACCAGTAGGTGGGGCGTTCACGGGAGCCGTCGCCCTGGTCGGCCGCGCGGACCGGGGTGTGGCAGCGCAGACAGGGGCGGGGGGCCCGGCCGTACACGAACAGGTCGTGGTGGCGGTGGCCCGTCGTGTTGCGGACCGGGCGGTCGCGGTTGGCTTCGAGCACCTTCTTGGCGAGGGCGGGCAGCCGCGCGGCGAGCTCCTCCGGGAGCGCGCCCACGGGGAGCCACGGGGTGACCCGGAGCAGGAAGCACAGCTCGCTCTTGTAGACGTTGCCGATACCGGCGAGATTGCGCTGGTCCAGGAGCGCCTCGCCGAGTGCCCGGTCCGGGTCGCTCAGGAGGTTGGCGAGGGCGAGGCCGGGGTCCCAGTCCGGGCCGAGCAGATCGGGGCCGAGATGGCCGACGGCGCGGTGCTCGTCGGCGGTGCGGATCAACTCCAGTACGGGCAGGCGGTAGCCGACGGCCGTGCGTTCGGTGGTGCCGAGGATGGCGCGGATCTGGTGCGCCGGGCCCCCGCGCCAGCGCTCCCCCTTGGCGTACACCTTCCAGGAACCGTCCATCCGCAGGTGCGAGTGCAGTGTCAGGCCGCCTTCGACGCGGGTGAGGAGATGCTTGCCCCGGGGAGTGACGTCCAGAACGGTACGACCGGTGAGGTCGGCCGTGGCGTACTTCGGCACGCGGAGGTCGGAGCGGGACAGCACCTGGCCGGCGAGGGCGGTGTGGAGTCGCCTCGCCGCTTGCCAGACGGTGTCACCTTCGGGCATGGGTCAAGGGTGGCACGGGTTCGGGTTCGGGCGCCGAGTGGTTGGGGGTGGGCGGGGGCCGGACCGCGTCGGGTTCGGTGGTCATGCTCGGATGCGCAGGCCGCGTGGGGTCGCGATGAAGCCGGCGGCTTCCAGGAGGGGGCCGTGGGGGGAGGTGAGGGCGGAGGCGCCGTTCACCCGCTCCACCGTGACCGTGCCGAGGGAGCCCGCGCGGGCGGCGTCCGCCAGGGCTTCTGCGGCCGGGCGGAGGCGAGGGTCGTCCAGGGGCCTGGCGTCCGGGTCGGCGGGCCAGGCCAGGAGCGTCTTGCCGCCGCGCTCCATGTAGACGGTCAGCTCGCCGTCGACCAGGACGACCAGGGAGCCCGCCTTGCGGCCCGGCTTGTGTCCTGCCTCGGTGGGCGGATCGGGCCAGGGAAGGGCGGCACCGTAGGCGTTCGCGGGGTCGGCCGCGGCCAGGACGACGGCGCGGGAAGAGGGCGCGGGGCGGGTGCGGTGCGGGTCCCGGCCCGAGCGGGCGCGGGGGCCGCCGTCGAAGTCCCCCGAGGCGGAGAAGGCGGCAGCGGCGTACGGATCGTCGGGGCTGGGACTGGGGCTGGGGCTGGGGCCGGGGCCGGGGCTGGGGCCGAGACCGGTGCCGGGGAGGCTCGACGCGTCCGGGAAGTCGTCCCAGGGGGTGTGGGCCGGGTGCGGGCCGGGGGCTTCGGCGGAGCCGTTCGGAGCGAGGTTTCCCAGGGGCTCGCCGCGGTCGCGGGCGTGGGACACCGCGCGGAGCCGGTCCACTGCGCCGTCCATCGCGAACTGGGCGGCGCCCAGGCCCTCGACGACATAGCCGCGGCGGGCCTGGCCGCTCTCCTCGAAGACGGACAGGACGCGGTAGACGGCGGAGAAGCCGCCCTCGATGCCCTCGGCGCCCACGGCACCCCGGGTCACGACACCGTGGCGGTCGAGCAGCGTGCGGGCCAGGGCGTGGGCACGGACGGTGTGGTCGGGCTCGGGGGCGGGCAGGAGGGACCATCGGCCGGCCACCGTGGGCGGCCCCGTACGGGACTGGGGGCGGGCGGCGGCGGTCAGGGACCCGTACCGGCCGCGCGGGACGGTGCGTCTGGCCCGGTGGGCGGTGGACCCCGCGGTGCGGCCCGAGCCCAGCAGGGAGCGCATGGGGGTGAGCGTGTCGTTGGTGAGCCGGCCGGACCAGGCGAGATCCCATACGGCGTCGGCCAGTTGGGGATCGGTGGCGTCGGGGTGCGTGGTCGCGCGGACCTGGTCGGCGATCTGGCGGAAGAAGAGGCCGTAGCCGCCCGTGAGGCTGGTCAGGATCGACTCGTGGAGCGCGGTCGGCTCCAGGGGGTGCGGTGGGGGGAGGAGGAGCGGGGCCGCGTCCGCGAGATACAGCGAGACCCAGCCGTCCTTGCCGGGGAGGGCTCCGGCGCCCGCCCAGACGATCTCGCCGGCCGCGGTGAGTTCGTCGAGCATCGCGGGGGCGTAGCCCGCGACCCGGGAGGGCAGGACCAGCTTCTCCAGGGCGGAGGCGGGCACGGAGGCGCCCTGCAGCTGCTCGACCGCGCGGACCAGTCCGTCGATACCGCGGAGTCCGTGACCACCGCCCACGTGCTGCCACTGCGGCAGGAACTGGGCGAGCGCGGCGGGCGGTACCGGCTCCAGCTCGTGCCGCAGAGCCGCCAGCGAGCGGCGGCGCAGGCGGCGCAGCACGGCCGCGTCGCACCACTCCTGACCGATGCCCGCCGGGTGGAACTCGCCCTGCACGACACGGCCGTTCGCCGCAAGACGATGAAGTGCCCCGTCCGTTACGGCCACGCCGAGGCCGAAGCGGGCGGCGGCCGTGGCCGAGGTGAACGGGCCGTGGGTGCGGGCGTATCGGGCGAGCAGGTCGCCGAGGGGATCCTTGACGGGCTCGGTGAAGGCTTCCGGGACACCGACCGGCAGAGCCGTGCCGAGCGCGTCGCGCAGGCGGCCCGCGTCCTCGATCGCCGCCCAGTGGTCGGTGCCGGCGATCCGGACGCGGATGGCGCGGCGGGCTCCGGCCAGCTCCCGCGCCCACTGCGGCTCGGCGCCGCGCTCGGCCAACTCGGCCTCCTTGAGGGGACCGAGGAGTCGGAGCAGGTCCGCGACACCTTCGGCGTCCTTGACCCGTCGGTCCTCGGTGCGCCACTGCAGCTCCCGCTCCAGCTCGGTCAGAACCTCGGCGTCGAGCAGTTCGCGCAGCTCCGCCTGGCCCAGCAGCTCGGCCAGCAGCCGGGAGTCCAGCGACAGGGCGGCGGCGCGGCGCTCGGCGAGCGGGGAGTCGCCCTCGTACAGGAACTGGGCGACGTAACCGAAGAGGAGGGAGCGGGCGAAGGGGGAGGGCTCCGGGGTGGTGACCTCGACGAGGCGGACCTTGCGGGATTCGATGTCGCCCATCAGCTCGCTGAGACCGGGGACGTCGAAGACGTCCTGCAGGCATTCGCGGACCGCCTCCAGGACGATCGGGAACGAGCCGAACTCACTGGCCACCTGCAACAGTTGGGCGGCACGCTGACGCTGTTGCCACAGGGGCGTGCGCCTACCCGGATTGCGGCGGGGCAGCAGCAGCGCACGGGCGGCGCACTCGCGGAAGCGGGACGCGAACAGCGCCGAGCCGCCCACCTGGTCGGTGACGATCTGATCGACCTCGCCCTTGTCGAAGGCGACGTCCGCCGCGCCGATCGGGGCCTGCTCGGCGTCGTATTCGGTGCCCGCCTTCATGGGCTCCATGTCGAGCAGGTCCAGGCCCATCAGATCGGCGTCCGGGAGGCGGAGCACGATGCCGTCGTCGGCGTGCATGACCTGGGCGTCCATGCCGTACCGCTCGGAGAGCTTCGCGCCCAGGGCGAGCGCCCAGGGGGCGTGGACCTGGGCGCCGAAGGGGGAGTGGACGACGACCCGCCAGTCGCCCAGCTCGTCGCGGAAGCGCTCGACGACGATCGTGCGGTCGTCGGGGACGTGGCCGCAGGCCTCACGCTGTTCGGCCAGGTACGACAGGACGTTGTCGGCGGCCCAGGCGTCGAGTCCGGCTGCCAGCAGGCGCAGCCGGGCGTCCTCCTGGGAAAGGGAGCCGACCTCGCGCAGGAACGCACCGACCGCGCGGCCCAGTTCGAGCGGGCGGCCGAGCTGGTCCCCCTTCCAGAAGGGCAGGCGGCCCGGGACACCCGGCGCGGGGGAGACCAGCACCCGGTCGCGCGTGATGTCCTCGATGCGCCAGGAACTGGTGCCGAGGGTGAACACGTCCCCGACCCGGGACTCGTACACCATCTCCTCGTCGAGCTCTCCGACCCGGCCGCCGCCCTTCTTGGGGTCGGAACCCGCGAGGAAGACCCCGAAGAGACCGCGGTCCGGGATCGTGCCTCCGGAGGTGACCGCGAGCCGCTGGGCGCCGGGCCGTCCCGTGATCGTGCCCGCGACCCGGTCCCAGACCACGCGCGGGCGCAGCTCCGCGAACGCGTCGGACGGATAGCGGCCCGCGAGCATGTCGAGGACGGCTGTGAAAGCGGACTCGGGGAGAGCGGCGAAGGGCGCCGCGCGGCGGACGGTGGCCAGGAGCTCGTCGAACTGCCAGGTGTCCATCGAGGTCATGGCGACGATCTGCTGCGCCAGGACGTCCAGGGGGTTGCCGGGAATCCGCATGGACTCGATGGAGCCGCTGCGCATCCGCTCGGTGACCACGGCCGACTGGACGAGATCCCCGCGGTACTTCGGGAAGACCACGCCCGTCGAGACCGCGCCCACCTGGTGTCCCGCGCGTCCCACGCGCTGAAGGCCGGAGGCCACCGAGGGCGGTGACTCCACCTGGACGACGAGGTCCACCGCGCCCATGTCGATACCCAGTTCGAGGCTGGAGGTGGCGACCACGGCCGGCAGCCGGCCCGCCTTCAGATCCTCCTCGACCAGGGCGCGCTGCTCCTTGGAGACCGAGCCGTGGTGGGCCCTGGCCAGGACCGGGGGCGCCCCCTGGGCGGCGCCCGAGCCGCCCATCAGCTCGGCCGGGCCGTGGTGTTCGTCCAGCTGCTCGCCGGTGGCCCGCTCGTACGCGATCTCGTTGAGCCGGTTGCACAGACGCTCCGCGAGGCGGCGGGAGTTGGCGAACACGATCGTCGAGCGGTGCGCCTGCACGAGGTCGGCGATCCGCTCCTCGACGTGCGGCCAGATCGACGGGCGTTCCGCGCCCTCGTTGCCGTCGGCCACCGGGGAGCCGCCCAGCTCCCCCAGGTCCTCCACCGGCACGACCACCGACAGGTCGAACTCCTTGCCGGACGGAGGCTGGACGATCTCCACCCTGCGGCGCGGGGAGAGATAGCGCGCGACCTCGTCGACGGGACGCACCGTGGCGGACAGTCCGATACGACGGGCCGGCCTGGGCAGCAGTTCGTCGAGCCGCTCCAGGGTGAGCGCGAGGTGGGCGCCGCGCTTGGTGCCCGCGACCGCGTGCACCTCGTCGAGGATCACCGTCTCCACGCCCGTGAGCGCGTCGCGCGTGGCCGACGTCAGCATCAGGAACAGGGACTCGGGGGTGGTGATCAGGATGTCCGGCGGACGTGTGGCCAGGGCCCGGCGCTCGGCGGGCGGGGTGTCCCCGGAGCGGATGCCCACCTTCACCTCGGGCTCGGGCAGCCCCAGCCGCACGGATTCCTGGCGGATACCGGTCAGCGGACTGCGCAGGTTCCGCTCCACGTCCACCGCGAGCGCCTTCAGCGGCGACACGTACAGGACCCGGCAGCGCTTGCGGGGGTCGGCCGGGGGCGGGCTCGATGTCAGCTGGTCCAGCGCGGCCAGGAACGCGGCCAGCGTCTTGCCGGAGCCGGTCGGGGCGACCACCAGCACGTCCGAGCCCTCGCCGATCGCCCGCCACGCCCCGGCCTGGGCCGCGGTGGGCGCGGAGAAGGCCCCCGTGAACCAGCCGCGGGTCGCGGGGGAGAAGCCGTCGAGGGCTCGATCTGCGGAGCTGACCATGCCACCATCCTGCACCCGACCACTGACAACGGCCCGGACCTGCGCAAACGAGGGGCCGCGGTGGGGATCCGCCGCCTCCGGCCAGGCACCTGCGGCGGGGGCTGCCCGATCGAGGGGTCACTCGGGCGTCCGTGCGTCCGTGCGTCCGTCCGACCGTCCGACCGTCCGACCGGGCGCGTGGACGGTTGGGCGGCACGGCGTCGGGGCGGGTCCGCCGCGGTGGTGCGCATCCGCCGCAGATCGCGGGGTCGACGGAGGGGAAGCTGCCCGGGCAGGGGGAGCCCGGCCTCCGGTCGGCGGTGCGTCCGCGTGCCCCGCAGCCCCCGGACTTCGCCGCCGGGACGGGCGGCCCCGCAGAATGGGGTCATGGCGGGTTCGGCGGAACGGGCGAGACACTGGCGGTACGCGGAGCTGCCCGGTGTCGATCTGCTGCGGGCGACCTATGTCGAGAAGAAGTTCGTGCGGCACACCCACGAGCACTTCGTGATCGCGGCGATCGCCGACGGGGTCGAGGTGTTCCACCACGGGGGCGCCGATCAGTACGCGGGCCCGGGAACCCTTGCCCTGGTCAACCCCGACACCCCGCACACCGGCCGCGCGGGCGTGCCCGAGGGCTGGCGCTACGGCGCGGTCTACCCGTCGCCGGACGTGGTGGCCGAGATCGCCGCCGAGACCACCACGATCCGCGGCACCGCCGGCTTCGTGACCCCCGTGCTGGAGGACCCGCACGCCGCCGGCCTCGTCCACCAGGTGCTCCGAGCCGTCGACGAGGGCAACGCGCTGGCGGCCGACACGCTGCTGCGGGTGGCCGTGACCCGGCTGCTGCGCCTGAACGGCGGGCCCCTGCCCCAGCGCACCGTCCGCACGGCGGGAGCCCCCGTCGCGGCACGCGCGCGTGCCGTGCTCGAGGAGCGGATGGCCGACCCGCCGACCCTGGAGCGGCTCGCCGCCGACCTCGGCACCAGCTCCTTCGCGCTCCTGCGCGCCTTCCGCGCGGCTTACGGCATGCCTCCGCACACCTGGCTGACGGACGCGCGCGTGCGTCGGGCGCGCGGTCTGCTCGACACGGGTACGGCTCCCGCCGCGGCCGCCGTCGCCGTCGGCTTCACGGATCAGCCGCACCTCAACCGCCACTTCAGCCGCATCGTGGGTGTGCCGCCGGGCGCGTACCAGCGGGAGCGCGCGGGCGGCGGGATCGACGACGCACCGCGAGGCCGAGCACGCCGCGCGTGAACGGGAGGACGGGGCGGGGGACGGGGCGGGCGCGCGCAAGAACGTACAAGACCCGTGGACGTGTCCGCTCGTACCGTCCGCGGCGTGGTGACTGAACAGACTGGTCTCGTGGAGACGCAAGAAGACGGCGGCGCGAAACCCGACGGAGCCGTGGTCCGGGACGCCCTCGGTGTCGGGGTCGCCGTCGGACTGTCAGGGTTCGCCTTCGGGGTGACCTCGGCCGGCAGCGGGCTCAGTCTGCTGCAGACCTGCGCGCTGAGCCTCCTGGTGTTCACCGGAGCCTCCCAGTTCGCCCTCGTGGGCGCGCTCGCGGCCGGCGGCAACCCGTTCACCGCGGCGGCCGGGGCCTTCTTCCTGGGCGTGCGCAACGCGTTCTACGGGCTGCGCCTCTCCCAGGTGCTGGCCCTCCCGCGCGCGGTGCGGCCGTTCGCCGCCCAGTGGGTCATCGACGAGACCACGGCCGTCACCCTCGCCCAGCCCACGCGTCGGGCCGCCCGCATCGGCTTCACCGTCACCGGGCTCTGCCTCTACGTCCTGTGGAACCTCACCACGCTGTTCGGCGCGCTCGGCGCCGAGGCCATCGGCGACACCGACGCCTGGGGGCTCGACGCGGCCGGGCCCGCCGTCTTCCTGGCCCTCCTCGCGCCCATGCTGCGGACCACCGCGGAACGGGCCGTCGCCGGCATCGCCGTGATCCTGGGGCTCGGCCTGCTGCCCGTCCTGCCCGCCGGGGTCCCGGTCCTCGTCGCCGCGGTGGCCGCCCCGCTCGTCCTCTGGGCGGAGGGCCGCCGCCTTCCCGCTCGTGGACCCGGCGACCCTCCGGACGACGGCCGGGGCGACGAGCAGGAAGGCGGCGGCCGATGAACGTCTGGATCGCCATCGTCGGCACCGCCGTCGGCTGTTACGCCGTCAAGCTCATCGGTCTGCTCGTCCCCGAGGGCGTGCTCGAACGTCCGCTCGTCCAGCGGCTCGCCGCCCTGCTGCCCGTGGCGCTCCTCGCCGCCCTCACGGCCCAGCAGACCTTCGCCGACGGGCACGCTCTGGTGTTGGACGCGAGGGCCGCCGGGCTCACCGCGGCCGCCGTGGCACTGCTCCTGCGGGCCCCGTTCCTGCTCGTCGTGGCCGCGGCGGTGATCGTGACGGCGGGGGTGCGGGCGATGACGGGCTGACGCGGCTCGTCGTGGGCCCACGCGCGCGTGCCGGTGGACCACCCGCACGCGCGTGGCCCCCGCACGCGCGCGAGGGGCGACCGGTCTCAGCCGATCGGCCGCCCGTACGCCCGCAACGTCCGCAGCGCCTCGATCGTCACGATCGGGCGGCTCTCCATCGCGGTGCTCGCAGCCCACTGGCGCCAGCGGATCGGCCAGCCCCCGTCCCCGGTCTGTTCGCTCGCCAGGTGGTCGAGGGAGCGGGACATCTCCTCGTCGGTGAACCACGCGCGTGCCGGCGATTCCGGGGTGGGCGCGAAGTCGTGCGGGTAGTGGTGCTCGCCCGGCGCGTAACCGGCGGACACCGGGTAGTCGTCCGGCCGTCCCGGATCCAGCGTGGCGAGCCGGTGTTCGCGCACCAGGCGGCCGAGCCGGTCGGCGGCGGCCCGGGCACGCGGACGGTCGGGCACGGACTCCAGGAACGCCACGGCGGCGTGCACCTCGTAGGGGTGCGACTTCTGCAGGGACTCGACCGCCTGCCAGCAGAAGTCGGTGGCCCGGAACAGCCACGCGTGCCACACCTGGTTGCGGTGCAGCAGGCCCACCACGGGCCCGGTGGCCAGCAGATCACTGGGCGGGTCGTCGACGATCGGGACGAACGGGGCCACCGGGTAGCCGCGCTGGCTGGGGTGCACGGCGGGGAGCGCGCCGTCCTGCGTGGACACCGACGTCAGATAGCGGCACACGCGCTCCACCCGCTGTCCGCCGCAGCGGCCGATCGAGTCCAGCACGCGCAGCGCGTGCGCGGTGTGCAGGGGCTGGCTCACGGGCCCGCGGAGATCGGGTTCGAGCGCATGGCCGTACCCGTCGTCGGCATTGCGGTAGGCGGACAGGGCCGTCTCCACCGCGTCGGCTCCCCCGTCCAGGAAGTGGTACGCGAAGCGACGCTGCTCCAGTACGCGCGCGGTCAGCCAGACGAACTGTTCGGCGCGAGCCAGTGGGGTCTGCGCCGGGGACGACGGGGGGAGTGGGGATGCTCCGGTTTCGGACATGGCTCCGACCGTAGGGCGGAAAGCGGTATCGACGAGCAGTCCCGGGCAGGCCCACCCCCTGGGGCGGGATACTGGACTCATGCGGTTGACGGTCTTCTGGCAGCGGATGGCGGATCACTTCGGTGAGGGGTACGCGGACACCTTCGCGCGCGATCATGTGATGTCCGGCCTCGACGGGCGCACGGTGAGTGAGGCGCTGGACGCCGGCTGGGAGGCCAAGGACGTGTGGCGCGTGGTGTGCGCGACCATGGGCGTTCCGGCCGAAAACCGCTGAAAAGCACCGCACTTCACCGGACGGACGCCGACCGTCGGCCCGGAAGGCCCGGGGGCGGCGACTGAATTGTCGGTGTCGTGGGCCAGACTTGCTCCGTGGCACCCACTGACGAGACCGCGCAGTACCGGCATCAGGCATCTCCGCCCGGCACGACACCGTCTTCCGGCCCCCCGGCCGGGCCCGGTGCCGCGTCGAGCGGGCGCATGCCCCGCTGGCTGCCGCGCGCGATGGTGCTGGCGCTCTCCCTCATCGCTGTCTTCCAGCTCGGCAGCTGGGCGTTCCACCAGCTCATCGGCCTGCTGGTCAACATCCTCATCGCGTTCTTCCTGGCGCTCGCGATCGAGCCCGCGGTGAGCTGGATGGCCTCCAAGGGGCTGCGGCGGGGCTTCGCCACGTTCCTGGTCTTCCTGATCACGCTGATCGGGGCCGCCGGATTCGTCACCCTGCTCGGTTCGATGCTCGCCGGCCAGATCATCAAGATGGTCGAGGACTTCCCGGCGTACCTCGACTCCGTCATCAGCTGGATCAACACGAGCTTCCACACCGAGCTCAGGCGCGTCGACATCCAGGAGGGACTGCTCCGCTCCGACTGGCTGCAGAAGTACGTGCAGAACAGCGCCACGGGTGTCCTCGACGTGTCCACGCAGGTACTGGGCGGCCTCTTCCAACTGCTGACGATCGCGTTGTTCTCGTTCTACTTCGCCGCCGACGGCCCCCGGCTGCGGCGCGCGCTGTGCTCGGTCCTGCCGCCCTCCAAGCAGGCCGAGGTGCTGCGCGCGTGGGAGATCGCGGTCGACAAGACCGGCGGTTACCTGTACTCCCGCGGCCTGATGGCACTGATCTCCGGAGCGGCGCACTACGTCCTGCTGGAGTACCTCGACGTGCCCTACGCGCCCGCGCTCGCGGTCTGGGTCGGCCTGGTCTCGCAGTTCATCCCCACGATCGGCACCTACCTGGCGGGTGCCCTGCCGATGCTGATCGCCTTCACGGTCAACCCCTGGTACGCGCTGTGGGTCCTCGTCTTCGTGGTCATGTACCAGCAGTTCGAGAACTACGTGCTGCAGCCCAAGCTGACCGCCAAGACCGTGGACATCCATCCGGCCGTCGCGTTCGGCTCGGTGATCGCGGGTACCGCGCTGCTCGGTGCCGTGGGCGCACTCATAGCCATCCCCGCCGTCGCCACCCTGCAGGCCTTCCTGGGGGCGTACGTGAAGCGGTACGACGTCACGGACGACCCCCGCGTGCACGGACACCGCAGACGCGGCGCGGGCAACCTCCTCGCCCGGCTGCGCGGCCGCCCGCACCGGACGGTGGCGGAGGAGGGTGCCGACGGCGACGTCCTCACACGGGTGCGCAGGAGCCTGGAGGAGAGGCTCGACCACAGGCGTGGCACGAGGCCGTCGGCGCGCGACTCCGCGAACGCGCGGGGAGACGGCGACGAGTCCGCGGACGCGCGCTGACGACGACACCGCGCGCCGGGAGCCGGGGGCCGGCGCGGACTCCGGACCGGAGGGCGGTGCCAGGCCCGAGGGCACCTCCGGACGCGAGGGCGGTACCGCCCCGTAGGGCTGCTGTCGCCGTACCCCGCGATCCTCTGCCGCCACTCGGCGCCGAACCCGCTTCCCGGCTGCCGCTCTCGTGTTTCCCGGCCGCGGTCCCCTGCCACCCGTGCTTCCGGAAGTGCTCCGGGCGCCGCGTGGTGCGCTTGACACTAAATTCGAACATCCATTCTTATGGAGGCTCCGGCGCAGGATCTCGGCCGGAGTTCGGCAGGGTTTTCGTGGAGAAGTGCCCGAGTTATCCACAGGCCGGGCGGGCGCCGGGACCCATTGTCAGTGGCAGGCGTTAGCGTCTTTCACGTGAAGCGATCGACTCAAGCAAACCGGGTGGAACCCATGGCAGGAACCGACCGCGAGAAGGCGCTCGACGCCGCGCTCGCACAAATTGAACGGCAGTTCGGCAAGGGTGCGGTGATGCGCCTGGGCGAGCGGCCGAACGAGCCCATCGAGGTCATCCCCACCGGGTCGACCGCACTCGACGTCGCCCTCGGTGTCGGCGGCCTGCCGCGTGGCCGGGTGATCGAGGTGTACGGCCCGGAGTCCTCCGGCAAGACGACCCTGACCCTGCACGCGGTGGCGAACGCGCAGCGGGCCGGCGGCCAGGTGGCCTTCGTGGACGCCGAGCACGCCCTCGACCCCGAGTACGCGAAGAAGCTCGGTGTCGACATCGACAACCTCATCCTGTCGCAGCCGGACAACGGCGAGCAGGCCCTGGAGATCGTGGACATGCTGGTCCGCTCCGGTGCCCTCGACCTCATCGTCATCGACTCCGTCGCCGCGCTCGTCCCGCGCGCGGAGATCGAGGGCGAGATGGGCGACAGCCACGTGGGTCTGCAGGCCCGTCTGATGAGCCAGGCGCTGCGGAAGATCACCAGCGCGCTCAACCAGTCCAAGACCACCGCCATCTTCATCAACCAGCTCCGCGAGAAGATCGGCGTGATGTTCGGTTCGCCGGAGACCACGACCGGTGGCCGCGCGCTCAAGTTCTATGCCTCGGTGCGCCTCGACATCCGCCGCATCGAGACGCTGAAGGACGGCACCGACGCCGTCGGCAACCGCACCCGCGTCAAGGTCGTCAAGAACAAGGTCGCGCCGCCCTTCAAGCAGGCCGAGTTCGACATCCTGTACGGACAGGGCATCAGCCGCGAGGGCGGCCTGATCGACATGGGTGTGGAGAACGGCTTCGTCCGCAAGGCGGGTGCCTGGTACACCTACGAAGGCGACCAGCTCGGCCAGGGCAAGGAGAACGCCCGTAACTTCCTGAAGGACAACCCCGACCTCGCCAACGAGATCGAGAAGAAGATCAAGGAGAAGCTGGGCGTCGGCGTTCGGCCCGAGGACCCCACCGGACAGCCCGGTGCGGACGCGGCGGTCTCCGCCACACCCGCGGACGACACCGCGAAGGCGGCTCCGGCGTCGGCTGCCAAGACCGCCAAGACCAAGGCCGCGGCGGCGAAGAGCTAGTCCGTGACACGCAGAACGGACTGGGGCGAGTACGCATACCCCAGTGCCCCCGAGGGCCGGGGGCGCAGGGGCACCGGCGAGGGCGCCGGCGCATCCATCGCCGACGGGTACGGACACGGACCGTACGACGACCCACCGTCGTACGGCACGGACGGACCCCCCGACGGTGAGCCCTACGACGAGGGGCCCCACGAGGACCGTCCGTTCGACGGCGAAGGCCGAGGCGGCGGAGGTGCCGGTCGGCGGGCGGAGGAGTCACGCTCCGGTGCGGGTTCGGCAGCCGACACCCGTCGGCGCGGCGGCGGTGACTCGCGTGGCGCGGGCGGTGGCGCGCGGGGGCGGCGTGGCGGGCGGAGCGAGCGACGGCGTGGCTTCGGGGAATCGGGCGAGGGCCCGGACGGCCGGCCGCAGGACGGGGGTTCGTCTTTCTCGTCGAGGGCCGAGAAAGGGGAGTCCTCAGGGGACCCGGCTGAGCGGGCGCGGGCCATCTGCCTGCGCCTGCTCACCGGGACCCCGCGCACCCGCAAGCAACTCGCGGACGCCCTGCACAAACGGGAGATCCCCGAGGACGTGGCGGACGAGGTGCTGTCGCGGTTCGAGGAGGTCGGCCTGATCAACGACGGCGCGTTCGCGGATGCCTGGGTGGAGTCCCGGCACCACGGCCGGGGCCTGGCCAGGCGGGCCCTCGCCCGGGAGTTGCGTACCAAGGGGGTCGACTCGACCCTGATCGACGAGGCCGTCTCCCAGCTCGACCCCGAGCAGGAGGAGACCACCGCGCGCGAACTCGTCGCCCGCAAGCTGCGCTCCACACGAGGCCTCGACCGCGACAGACGCCTCCGCCGTCTCGCGGGCATGCTCGCCCGCAAGGGCTACTCCGAGGGCATGGCCCTCCGTGTGGTCCGGCAGGCGCTGGAGGAAGAAGGGGAGGACACGGAGGGGCTGGAGGACGAGGCGTACTGAGCTGCGGTTACGGACACGCGGGGCGAGGGACGGCGAGCCGGAGTACCGGGGCGGAACGGCGAGGAAGCGATTTCCGTGTCGCCCGAAGCGTTCGGGCGAGGCGCCTACGGAGCCACAGCCGCGGCCCGGCCCGGGATCACTGCCAGTCGGCCGGACGCTCCACGTGCTCCAGGCGCAGCACCTGTCCCGTGCGGCTGTAGCGGCGGATGCGGGGGAGGGGCGGGTAGTAGGCGTGGACCGAGACCGCGTGCTCCTCGGTGGACTCGTTGAGCACCTCGTGGACATGGTGCCGCCCGAAGGAGCGGCCCTTGCCGGCGGACAGCCGCCGTTCACGGTCGACGCCTTCGGTGAGTTCCAGGGTCTTCCAGCCGTCGGTGGGCAGCCGGGCGGCGAGCGAGTACTCCTTCAGTTCGCCCGCGGCGGTGACGAAGGCGCCGACCGAGTCGGCGTGATCGTGCCATCCGGTACCGGTGCCGGGCGGCCAGCCGATAAGCCAGGCCTCGCTGCCACCGGGGCCTTCGAGCCGCACCCAGGTGCGGCCCTCGGGGTCGAGCGGGAGCGACGCGATCAGCTCCGCGTCGGCGGCCGTCCGGCGCGCGAAGTCGAGCAGTTCGGCCTGCGTGGGGGCGGAGAGGGGCGGGGCGGGGGCGGGGGGAACAACGGGGGACACAGACACGGGTACCGTCCTGAAGTGCGTTCGCTCGGAAGCGCGCGGTGGCACAGGGGTGCGGCGCGCGGAAGGCGAAGGGATTGCCGAAGGTTCGCCGATTCAGCAGGACGGACGACACACGCAGCCCGCATAGCGGACGAGGTCCATATGGACCCTCCGCCACAGGCGCGTCGAGGTGTCGGTCACGGTCCGGAGTAGACCATGACAGCGCGGAGCGGTCAACCGACCGTCACTATGTGGACACACAGTGACGGTCACGGCGAACGGATCCGGGCGCGTCACCGAGTACTCGAAGCCGCCCCGGTGGCCTCGGACCGCTGCTCCGCCTCGCCCAGCGTCGCCGCCGCCGCCGTGTACAGGTCGGCCGGGCGTACACCGCTCAGGGCCGTGACGAGGTATCCGTCAGGCCGGACGAGGAGGACGGTGTGGGCGCCCGCGCCCGGGTAGGACTCGGCGACCAGCAACTCGGCCGGGCGCGGCAGGGCCGAGACGGCGGCGGCCAGCCGCGGCATGATCCCGGCGCTCATCCAGTGCTTGCGCTCCCACACACCGGTACCCGGCGCGATCAGCACCACGAGCAGTGCGCCCCGTCCGAGCCGGTCCCGCAGCGGTACGAAGGAGCCGTCCTCCGCGGTCACCTCCACGTCCACGACCTGGGTGCCCGGCAGGGTGTCGATCGGCGTCTCCGCCTCGGAGTGCGGAGGCATGAGCGGCGAGTCGGAGTACGCCCCCGGCGCACCCAGCGCTCCGCGCCCCAGATGACCGTCGGAGAGCAACGCGTCATGACCCCGGGACGAGCCGGGGACGTACGCGCGCAGCCCCTTGGCGCCCCGCAGGAGGGGCAGGACCTGGTCGGCGGCCCGCAGCCGGGCGGCGACGACCGCGCGCCGCTCCGCCTGGTAGCTGTCCAGCAGTGCCTCGTACGGGCCGTGGTGCCAGGCCAGGGCGAGTTTCCAGGCGAGGTTGTCGGCGTCCCGCAGCCCCTCGTCCAGGCCCTGGGTGCCGAGCGCCCCGAGCAGGTGCGCGGCGTCCCCGGCCAGGAAGACCCGGCCGACCCGCCACCGCCGGGCGAGCCGGTGGTGCACGGTGTGGACGCCGGTGTCCAGCAGGTCGTACGGCGGTGTGGAGCCGCCCGTCCAGCCGGCCAGTGTCTCCCGGACGCGGGCCACCAGGAGTTCGGGCGTCACGAGGTCCTTGCCCGGTGGCAGCAGCCAGTCCAGGCGCCAGACACCGCCGTCGAGCGGCCGTGCGGTGATCTCCCCACCGGAGGGGCCCGAGGTGCGCCACGGCGGCATGCGGTGCAGCAACGCCTCGCCCGGCCAGGGGAGTTCGGCGCGCAACGCGGCGACCGCATGCCGTTCCACCGCCGTACGGCCGGGGAAGCGGATGTCCTGGAGCTTGCGGACCGTCGAGCGAGGCCCGTCGCAGCCCACCAGGTAACTGCCGCGCCACCAGGTGCTCTTGGGCCCGCGCGTGTGGGCGGTGACGCCGGACTTCTCCTGCTCGATCGCGTCGAGCCGGCTCTCCACGGCGACCTTCACGAGCCGCTCGCCGACGATGGCCTCACGCAGGGCGGCGGTCAGGACGTGCTGGGCGATGTGGAGCGGGGGGAGGTCCGCGGAACCCTCGACGACGTCCTCCGGGCCGCCGCGAAGCCCCTTCGGGTCCTCCCCGGGGGGCATGTCCGTCTCGTCGAAGCCGCCGTCCCCGAAACGGACCCGACGCATCACCTGCTTGCGCCGCATCGACCGCCATCCGGCCCAACGGCAGCCGGCCCGGGCGAGGGGGACGCCGGACAATCGTTCCAGCAGCGCGGCCGTGTCCTCGTTCAGCACCACCGTCCGGGCGAGCCGCTGCTCGTCCTTCCCGGGTCCTTCGTCGAGGACCACGGACGGCACCTCCTGCCGCGCCAGCGCGAGGGCGAGCGTGAGCCCCACGGGCCCCGCTCCGACGATGATCACCGGGTCCACGGCGCGGCGCCCCCTGCCCGACGTGACGTCCCGGCGGACGTAGGTGAACAGAAAGTTGGAGCAGGGTGCACGATCACAGAACGTATGCAACCCATTGCCGGTGCTTGCGTCAAGTGACGGAGGGCAGTGGCGATCGTGCCACTGCCCTCCGGGGAGCGAATCGGGGGACATCCTGGGCGGATGTCACCTGATCACCTGTCAGTTTCCGTCGCCGTCGTCGTCACCCGCATCCCCGATGCCGATGCCGCCGACGGCGCCTCCCGCGCCGGTCGCTGCCGTGCCTTCGATCGCCGCCGGGCCCAGCACCACGCCCGTCGACTTCTTGCCCCGCCGCAGCCGCTGCTCCAGCCAGCTCGCGAAGCTGGTGATGATGAAGTTCAGGACGATGTAGATGATCGCGACGATGACGAAGCTGGGCACGACGTTGGCGTACACCGCCGCCAGCGTCGCGCGTCCGCTGAGCAGTTCGGTGAAGCCGATCATCACGCCGCCGAGGGCGGTGTCCTTCACGATGACCACGAGCTGGCTGACGATGGCCGGCAGCATCACCGTGACGGCCTGCGGCAGCAGGATGGAGGACATCGTCTGGCCCTTGCGCAGACCGATCGCCTGGGCGGCCTCCGTCTGGCCCTTGGGGAGGGCGAGGATGCCGGCGCGCACGACCTCGGCGAGGACCGAGGCGTTGTACAGCACCAGACCGGTGACGACCGCGTAGAGCTGCCGTTGCTCGGTGGTGACTTCAAACGAGCGAGCGATGACCTCGTTGGCGAACAGCATCAGCAGCAGGACCGGGATGGCCCGGAAGAACTCGACCACCGCACCGGCCGGGATGCGGACCCACAGGTGGTCGGAGAGGCGCGCGATGCCGAAGAGCGCACCGAGGGGCAGGGCGATCACGATGGAGAGCGCCATGGCCTTGAGCGTGTTGGCGAGACCGGGCAGCAGATACGTCGTCCAGGCCTCGGAGGTGAAGAACGGCTTCCAGAGCCTCCACTCCAGCTGGTTCCTGCTGTCCAGCGCTCCCCAGAGCCACCACGCGAGGAGGGCCAGCAGAACGACGAAGACCACCGTGAAGATCACGTTGCGCCGTTTGGCCCGGGGGCCGGGGGCGTCGTAGAGAACAGAACTCATCGCTTCACCGCCAGTCGCTTGCTCAGCCAGCCCAGGATCAGGCCGGTGGGAAGGGTCAGAACAACGAATCCGAAGGCGAAGATCGCGCCGATGAGCAGGGTCTGCGCCTCCTTCTCGATCATGCCCTTCATCAGGTAGGCGGCTTCCCACACACCGATCGCCGCGGCCACGGTCGTGTTCTTGGTCAGCGCGATCAGCACGTTGGCCAGCGGGCCGATGACGGCCCGGAACGCCTGCGGCAGCACGATGAGGCCGAGGACCTGGGTGAAGCTCAGTCCGATGGCGCGTGCCGCCTCCGCCTGGCCGACGGGCACGGTGTTGATGCCCGAGCGCAGCGCCTCACAGACGAATGCCGCGGTGTAGGCCACGAAACCGAGAATGGCGAGCCGAAAGGCCGTGGCCTTGACGTCGTTGCCCGCTCCCATCGTCACCCGGAAGATGTCGGCGAGGCCGAGCGAGGTGAAGACGATGATGACGGTCAGCGGGATGTTCCGCACGACGTTCACGTACACGGTGCCGAAGCCGCGCATCAGGGGTACGGGGCTCACACGCATGGCCGCGAGCAGCGTCCCCCAGATCAGGGAGCCGATGGCTGAGAAGACGGTGAGCTTGACCGTCATCCAGAACGCACCCAAGAAGGTTGGGTCGTTGTAGTTTGAAAGGAAGTCGAACACAGTCTCCCGCGCTTCCGGGTGTGTGGCGTACGAGGCAGGCGACGCACCGCGCCGCCGCCTCTACCGCACGATGCGGCGGGCGGCGGCGCGACTACGAGAACCGCGCTGGGTGCGGATGTCCGCTTACTTGATGTCGCCGATCTTCGGGGCGGGCTCGTTCTTGTAGTCCGCCGGGCCGAAGTTCTCCTTGACCGCGGTCTCCCAGGCGCCGTCGCTGACCATCTTCTCCAGGGCGGCGTTGATCTTGTCGACGGTCGCCTTGTCGCCCTTCTTGACACCGATGCCGTAGTTCTCGTTGCTGAGCTTCAGGCCCGCGAGCTTGAACTGGCCCTTGTAGTTGTCCTGGGCGGCGAAGCCCGCGAGGATCGAGTCGTCGGTGGTGACCGCGTCCACGGCGCCGCTCTGCAGACCGGCGATGCACTCCGAGTAGCCGCCGTACTCCTTCAGCTGAGCCTTCGGAGCGATGTCCTTCTTGACGTTCTCGGCCGAGGTGGAGCCGGTCACCGAGCACAGGGTCTTGCCGTTGAGGTCCGTGCCCTTGCTGATGTCGGAGTCGGCCTTCACCAGCAGGTCCTGGTGGGCCAGCAGGTAGGGGCCGGCGAAGTCGACCAGCTTGGCGCGCTCGTCGTTGATCGAGTAGGTGGCCGCGATGAACTTGACGTCGCCGCGGGCCAGCGCGTTCTCACGGTCCGCGCTCTTGGTCTCGACGAACTCGATCTGCTTGGGCTCGTAACCGAGCTCCTTGGCCACGTAGGTCGCCACGTCGACGTCGAAGCCGGAGAAGGAACCGTCGGGGTTCTTCAGGCCGAGACCTGGCTGGTCGTACTTGATGCCGATCTTGATCTTGTCGCCGCCACCGGAACCGGAGCCCGAGCCGTTCTCCTTGCTGCTGTCGTCGCCACCGCAGGCGGTGGCGGTCAGGGCGAGGACGAGGGCGGTGGCCGCTGCGGCGGAGACCTTGCGGAGCTTCATGGTGAACATCCTTTGACTGGTGAACAGATGCGGACCGTCATGGTGCGGGTGCCGGGGGCCGAGATCGGCGTCGGCAGGGCCGTCAGTGGTGCAGGATCTTCGACAGGAAGTCCTTGGCCCGGTCGCTGCGGGGGTTGCTGAAGAACTGGTCCGGCACAGCCTCTTCGACGATGCGGCCGTCGGCCATGAAGACCACCCGATTGGCGGCCGAACGGGCGAAGCCCATCTCGTGGGTGACCACGACCATGGTCATGCCGTCCCGGGCCAGCTGCTGCATGACCTCCAGGACCTCGTTGATCATCTCGGGGTCGAGGGCCGAGGTCGGCTCGTCGAAGAGCATGACCTTGGGGTCCATGGCCAGCGCCCGCGCGATGGCGACGCGCTGCTGCTGACCGCCCGAGAGCTGTGCGGGGTACTTGTCCGCCTGGGTGCCCACGCCGACCCGGTCCAGCAGGTTCCGGGCCTTCTCCTCGGCCTGCTTCTTGTCGGCCTTGCGGACCTTGACCTGCCCCAGCATCACGTTCTCGAGCACGGTCTTGTGTGCGAAGAGATTGAACGACTGGAACACCATGCCGACGTCCGCGCGCAGTCGGGCGAGCGCCTTGCCCTCGGCGGGCAACGGCTTGCCGTCGATCCGGATGTCGCCGGAGTCGATCGACTCCAGCCGGTTGATGGTGCGGCACAAGGTGGACTTACCGGACCCCGAGGGTCCGATCACCACGACGACCTCGCCCCTGGTGATCGTCAGATCGATGTCCTGGAGTACGTGCAACGCGCCGAAGTGCTTGTTGACGCTCTTCAGGACGACCAGGTCGTCGGCCGCGGGCACCGCGTCCTTGACCACCGAAACTTCGGTCATCGCTTTAAGGCTCCGTCCTCCTCGGTTTCGGAGGACAGTAGTGACCCGCGACGACCAGCGTCATTACATCTGAGCGAGAATTGAGCATAACGATCTGGTAGCCGGACGATCACTGCACGTGATGGGCCTGTGCGAGGTGTTCCGGCTGGGCGACGGAACCCGTTCGGAACTCGTACGGCCTTGACGGCGTCCTCACTCATCAGTGTGACTGGCAATGGAGGAATGCGCCCGTGCCAGGGATGCGGATCCGCGTAATGTGTGCCAGCCGAGGCGTACACCTGACCGAACGCGGCAGACTGGCCGAGCCGGACGCCAGGCTGGTCGCGCCGGACAACAGGCCGGCCGAGTCCGCCAGCGGACCGGCTGAGTCGAAAAGCAGACAGATCGAGTCGGAAGCCGACGGAAGTCGAAAGACCGGCTGAACCCGTAAGACCGACCGAACCGGAAGGGGCCGAATGAGGCTGCTCCTCGTCGAGGACGACAACCACGTCGCCGCCGCCCTGTCCGCGGTCCTGGCCCGGCACGGCTTCGACGTCACGCACGCCCGCAGCGGCGAGGAAGCCCTCCAAGCCCTCGTTCCGGAGGGCAACGGCTTCGGGGTCGTCCTGCTCGACCTCGGCCTGCCCGACCAGGACGGCTACGAGGTCTGTGGCAAGATCCGCAAGCGCACCAGCACCCCGGTGATCATGGTGACGGCCCGCTCCGACGTCCGGTCCCGCATTCACGGCCTGAACCTCGGCGCCGACGACTACGTGGTCAAGCCGTACGACACCGGCGAGCTCCTCGCCCGTATCCACGCCGTCGCCCGCCGCCGGGCCCCCGACGAGGCCGCGGCGCCCGGTGACAGCGGGCTGCGCCTCGGGTCCGTGCTCATCGAGCTGCCCACCCGCCAGGTCAGCGTGGACGGCACGGCCGTCCAGCTGACCCGCAAGGAGTTCGATCTGCTCGCGCTGCTGGCCCAGCGGCCCGGGGTGGTCTTCCGCCGCGAACAGATCATCAGCGAGGTGTGGCGGACCAGCTGGGAGGGGACCGGCCGCACCCTGGAGGTGCACGTCGCCTCCCTGCGGTCCAAGCTGCGGATGCCCGCCCTGATCGAGACGGTGCGCGGGGTCGGGTACCGGCTGGTCGCCCCGACGCCGTAGCGTGCCCGCGTGCGCACTCGTCTTCTTCCGCTGCTGATCGTCCTGATGGCGGCCGTGCTGCTGGCCCTCGGCATCCCGCTGGCGGTGAGCCTCGCGGCGGCGCGGCAGCAGGAGGTGGTCGTCGACCGCATCGACGACACGGCGCGCTTCGCGGCGCTGGCCCAGTTCGTGACCGAGACGCCGAGCGGTTCCCGGACCAGCGGCGCCACCGACGGCCGCCGGGAGACACTGCAGCACGAACTCGATCAGTACTTCCGCGTGTACGGCATCAAGGCCGGTGTCTTCTACCGGGCCGGAGACGGCCGGGCCATGGCCAACGCCCCCTACAACTGGGAAGTCCCCGACGAGGGTGAGGGACTCGCCGCGTTCGACGAGGCGCTGCTGGGGCGTCGCCCGCACAACCCGGACCAGGTGTGGCCCTGGCAGCGCGGCCGGCTCGTCGTCGCCTCGCCGGTCATCCACGACGGGGACGTGATCGCAGTCGTCGTCACCGACTCGCCCACCGGTCAGATGCGGTCCAAGATCCTCCGTGGCTGGCTGGTCATCGGCGCCGGCGAGTTCGCCGCGATGCTCCTCGCCGTCGGCGCCGCGCTGCAACTGACCGGCTGGGTCCTCAAGCCCGTACGCGTCCTCGACACCACCACCCACTCCATCGCCTCGGGGCGGCTGAAGTCCCGGGTGGCCGTGGCCAGTGGGCCGCCCGAACTCCGGAGACTGGCACGGTCGTTCAACGAGATGGCCGACAACGTCGAGGACGTCCTGGAGCAGCAGCGCGCGTTCGTCGCCGACGCCTCGCACCAACTGCGCAATCCGCTCGCCGCCCTGTTGCTGCGTATCGACCTCCTCGCCCTCGAACTGCCGGAGGGCAACGAGGAGATCGCCTCCGTGCGCACCGAGGGCAAACGCCTCGCCCAGGTCCTCGACGACCTGCTCGACCTGGCCCTCGCCGAGCACGTGGAGGCCGATCTGCGGCTCACCGACATCGGCGAGCTGGCCGCCGAGCGGGTGGCCTCCTGGTCGCCGGTCGCCGACGACAAGGGAGTGACGCTCGTCGGCGAATGCCCCGCCACCACGGCCTGGGCCGACCCCGTGGCGCTGTCCAGCGCCCTGGACGCGGTGATCGACAACGCACTGAAGTTCACACCGGCGGGGGAGAGCGTCGAGGTCCGGGTCGCCTCGAACGGGCCGGTCTCCACGGTCGTCGTCACCGACGCCGGGCCCGGCCTCAGCGACGAGGAGCTGGAACGGGTCGGCGACCGCTTCTGGCGCAGCACGGCGCACCAGAACATCAAGGGTTCCGGTCTCGGCCTCTCCATCTCGCGGGCGCTCATAGTGGCGGGCGGCGGCAGCATCGCGTACACCCACCACGAGCCCCACGGGCTGAAGGTGACCGTGACGGTGCCCAGGACCCGCCTGACGGAGTGAGCAGGTCCTGCGGAGGCGGGCCCCCTGCAGCGGGGCCTGGGCGCCCCGAGGTGGCCCTCAGACGCCCCTGAGGTGGCCCCCGGACGGCCCTGAGGCGGCAGGAGGGCGGGCGGGGCCGGGCGTACGGGCGTACCGTCCGTGCGGCCCGGGGATGCACGCAGGCCGTCGCCCCTCTCGGCTGGCCCTCGGCATGCTGCCGCCCGGCCCTACGGCTTGACCGACCGGTAGTACTCCTTGGCGCCCTTCTGCAGGTACAGCGGGTCCGTGTAGATGGCCGTGCGCAGGTCCACCAGCTGTGCCGCGTGCACGTCCTTGCCGATCCGGTCCCGGTTCTTGATGACCATGCGGGTCAGCCACTCCGTCAGCCGGGGGTCCATGTCCTCGCGGGTGATGAGCAGGTTCGCCACCGTGATGGTGGGCACGGTGGAGGTCCGCAGGATGGTCGGGTAGGCGTCGGCGGGCATCACGGCGGCCCGGTAGTGCAGGAAGGAGTCGTCCTCGCCGTGCAGCTTCGCCACCAGCTCGCTCCCGATCGGGATGAACCGGAACTCGTACCCCGTGTCCGCCAGATCGGTGAGGCCCTTCGTGGGGAGTCCGCCCGACCAGAAGAAGGCGTCGATCCGGCCGCGGCGGAGCTCGTCGGGGCTGGTGCGGATGGTGTCGGGCCGGGACCGGATGTCCTTGTCGATGTCCAGCCCCTCCGCGGCCAGCACGCGCCCCGCTATGAGCCGTACGCCGGAGCCTTCGGGCCCGACGGCCACGCGTTTGCCCTTGAGGTCCGCGATGGTCTGGATCGGGGAGGTGACCGGGACGACCACCTGCACATAGTCGTCGTACAGCCGTGCCAGGCCCCGCAGCTTCCCGGCGCCGGTCCTGTTCTCGTCCAGGTACGTCTGCACGGCGTCGGCCGCGGCGATGGCGAAGTCGGATTCGCCGGTGGCGACCCGTTCGACGTTCTCCTGGGAGCCGTCGCTGGACTTCAGGTCGATCGTCAGGCGGGGCATGTCCCGGGCGATCGCGGTCTTCATCTCCTGGCCGTACTGCTGGTAGACACCGCTCTCGGCTCCGGTGCTGAGCGTGACCGTCCCGCTCGGCGGCTCCTCGCGCGGCCACAGCCACCACGCGAGCAGCCCGAGGACCACCAGCGCAGCCACCGAGCCCAGCAGCGCCTGCCGCGTGCCGATGCGTGGGAGTACCTGGACCATGCGCGAAATCCTGCCAGGTCACCGGACGGGGCGGCCAGGACCGGACCCATCCGGTGCGAGGCTGTGACCTCGGCACCGCCGGACCCGCGCCGATCGGGCCAGGCGGTCAGGACAGAGTTGTCGGACCGGACCGGCCGGTCGATAGGGTCGCCGGATGAGTTCCTCTCCCGTCCACCTGGTCCGCGAGTTCCACCGGGCCTTCGGCCTCGACACCCGGACCGCGCCCACCGAGGTGTCGCCCGAGCTGGCCGCCCATCGCGGCGCGCTGCTGGCAGAGGAAGCCGCGGAGGTGGCCGAGGTGGCGGTCGACGGTCCGCTCGACCGGCTGGCTCACGAGCTGGCCGACGTCGTGTACGTGGCGTACGGCACGGCCCTCGTCCACGGCATCGACCTCGACTCCGTCATCGCCGAGATCCACCGCTCCAACATGACCAAGCTGGGCCCGGACGGACGGGTCGCCCGCCGGGAGGACGGCAAGGTGCTCAAGGGAGACCACTACCGGGCGCCCGACGTGTCCGCGGTGCTGCGCCGACAGGGGTGGACCGGCGGGACGTCCTGACCGACGAGCGCTCCCCGGACGCTGCCTTAGGCTTACGGAGTGACCAACAGCAGCGACCGGAGTCAGTCAGTGGGCGTCAAGACATACGAAGTGCGTACTTATGGATGTCAAATGAACGTCCATGACTCCGAACGCCTGTCCGGTCTGCTGGAGGACGCCGGTTACGTCCGCGCACCCGAGGACGCCGGCGAGGGCAACGCCGACGTCGTCGTCTTCAACACCTGCGCCGTACGGGAGAACGCCGACAACCGTCTCTACGGCAACCTCGGCCGCCTCGCCCCGATGAAGACCGCCCGCCCCGGTATGCAGATCGCCGTCGGCGGCTGTCTTGCCCAGAAGGACCGGGACACCATCGTCAAGAAGGCGCCCTGGGTGGACGTCGTCTTCGGCACGCACAACATCGGCAAGCTCCCCGTCCTGCTGGAGCGCGCCCGCGTCCAGGACGAGGCCCAGGTCGAGATCGCCGAATCCCTCGAGGCGTTCCCCTCCACGCTGCCGACCCGCCGCGAGAGCGCCTACGCCGCCTGGGTCTCCATCTCCGTCGGCTGCAACAACACCTGCACGTTCTGCATCGTCCCGGCCCTGCGCGGCAAGGAGAAGGACCGCCGCACCGGCGACATCCTCGCCGAGATCGAGGCCCTGGTCGGCGAGGGCGTCTCCGAGATCACCCTGCTCGGCCAGAACGTGAACGCGTACGGCTCCGACATCGGCGACCGTGAGGCGTTCAGCAAGCTGCTGCGGGCCTGCGGCAAGATCGAGGGCCTGGAGCGTGTCCGGTTCACCTCCCCCCACCCCCGTGACTTCACCGACGACGTGATCGCCGCGATGGCCGAGACCCCGAACGTGATGCCGCAGCTCCACATGCCGCTCCAGTCCGGCTCGGACACGGTCCTCAAGGCCATGCGCCGCTCGTACCGCCAGGAGCGCTACCTCGGGATCATCGAGAAGGTCCGCGCCTCGATCCCCCACGCGGCCATCACCACCGACATCATCGTGGGCTTCCCCGGGGAGACCGAGGAGGACTTCGAGCAGACCATGCACGTCGTCCGCGAGGCCCGGTTCACCCAGGCCTTCACCTTCCAGTACTCGAAGCGTCCCGGCACGCCCGCCGCCACGATGGAGGACCAGATCCCCAAGCAGGTCGTGCAGGCCCGCTACGAGCGCCTCGTCGCCCTCCAGGAGGAGATCTCCTGGGACGAGAACAAGAAGCAGGTCGGCCGCACCCTGGAGCTGATGGTCGCCGAGGGCGAGGGCCGCAAGGACGGCGCCACGCACCGCCTCTCCGGCCGCGCCGCCGACAACCGCCTGGTCCACTTCACCAAGCCGGACCGGGAGGTCCGCCCGGGGGACGTCGTGACCGTCGAGATCACGTACGCCGCCCCGCACCACCTCCTCGCCGAGGGCGCCGTCCTCGACGTGCGCCGCACCCGGGCGGGGGACGCCTGGGAGAAGCGGAACGCGGCGCCCGCGGAGAAGGCGGCCGGGGTGATGCTGGGGCTGCCGAAGATCGGGGCTCCGGAGCCGCTGCCGGCGGCGACCACCGGTGGGTGCGGAGTTCTTCAGTAGCGAGATTCGGCAGTAGCGGAATCTCGAGTAGCGCGTTCGTCGGTAGCCCGTTCGTCGGTAGCGGGTTCGGCTCGGTCCGGACGGTTGTTCTCGGGTTGTCGGTGCGTGGGGGTGCTCGCGCGGTCCCGCGCGCCCTCGAAGGGTGCGTGTGTCGCCCTCGCTCGCGGAAGTTACCCTGCGGATCATGCTTGTCGCCGCCGCCGTGTGCCCCTGCCCCCCGCTGCTCGTGCCGGACGTCGCCGCCGGAGCCGCGTTCGAGCTGGACCCGGCGCGGGACGCCTGCGCGGACGCGCTCGGCGTGCTCGCCGCCGCCCGGCCCGACCGGCTGGTCGTCGTGGGCCCCGACGAGCGGGACGCCTCGTATCCGGAAGGAGTGCGCGGATCCTTCCGGGGCTTCGGCGTGGACCTCGACGTCCGGCTGGGACACGGGGCCGGGGACACGACCGGCACGCTGCCCGCCTCCCTCGCCGTGGCCGCCTGGCTGCTCGACCGCGCCGGATGGGCCTGCGCGCCCGTGGAAGGGCTCGGCGTCACGCAACCGCTCCCCGTCGCCAGCTGTGTCCGCGCCGGACAGGACATCGCGGGGCGGGCCGGCCGGGTGGCCCTGCTGGTGATGGGCGACGGCAGCGCCTGCCGGACGCTGAAGGCGCCGGGATACCTGGACGACCGCGCGGCCGGCTTCGACGCGGAGATCGCCCGGGCACTCGGCGCCGCCGACCTCGAGGCCCTCCGGGCGCTGGACGCCGGCCTCGCACGCGAGCTGCGGGCCTCCGGCCGGGCCCCCTGGCAGGTCCTCGCCGGCGCCGCGGAGAACGCGGGCCTCGGCGGCAGCCTGCTGTACGACGACGCGCCGTACGGAGTGGGCTATCTGGTGGCCGCCTGGTCCTAGGCCGGACACGGCGGACGGCCGGGAGATAGGCGCTCCGCGGCCGTCCGGCGATGTGAACTGTTCAGGAAGCCGGCGGCGGTGTGGTGCCGCCACCCGGAGGCGTGGGCGGCGGTGTGGTGCCGCCACCCGGAGGCGTGGGCGGGGGTGTGGGGCCGCTGTCCGCGGGCCGAGAGGCGTGCCTGCCGCCCGTCGGCGGTGTGGTGCGCCCGCCCTCGTCCGTGTGCGCGAGCCGGCCCATGGCGTGCTTCGCCTTGCCCGTGCCCGACTGGATCCGGTCGCTGTACTTGCCTTTGGTCTTCCTGTCGACCGTGTGCGCGGCCTTGTCGAGGCCGTGGTGGATCTTGTCCTCGTGCTTCTGTGCGAGGTGCGAGACCCTGTCCTTGGCCGGGGACAGTTTGGACTTCAAGTTATCCAGCAGACCCATGGTTCACCTTCCCGCGCGGGGCAGTCATGTGCGGGCGCTCTCGCCGGCCTCGTTGTCGGCCGCCTGGTCGGCGGTCTGCTGCTTGGGGATCTCCACGTCGTCCGCCGCCTCGACGGTCTCCGCCGCGGGCTCGGCCGGTGCGTTCCCGGTCGGGGCCTCCTCCTCGGGCCTGGTGGCCTCGGTGGATCCCTTCGCCTCCTCCGACTCCTCCGCTTCGGTCTCGGCGCCCGGTGCGGCTGCCGTCACGACGGCCTCGTCCGCGTTCTTCGCCTTGCGCCGGAACATCGAAAAAACGCCCATATCAACCTCAATGCTAATCATGCGGGCTAATTCCCGCGCTCTCCCGGAGCGTCCCATTGCGTCATCCGGGCCGCCGGAACTCGAATCCGGCGCTTCGAACTCGCAACACGCAACGACGCCGGCTCCCTCGCGTCACGTAGCTCGTTAGAGAAGAGGCACCGACATTTGCGAGACTGGGGCGGTGAGTAGCGCAGTTCCCCCTTCGCGGGTCATCGCCGTCGTCGGACCGACCGCGGCCGGAAAGTCCGATCTCGGCGTCTTCCTCGCCCAGCGTCTCGGCGGTGAGGTCGTCAACGCCGATTCCATGCAGCTCTACCGGGGGATGGACATCGGCACCGCCAAGCTGACCCCCCTGGAGCGCGACGGAGTCCCGCACCACCTCCTGGACATCTGGGACGTCACGGCCGCCGCCAGCGTCGCCGAGTACCAGCGGCTCGCCCGTGCGCGCATCGACGCCCTGCTCGCCGAGGGCCGGTGGCCGATCCTCGTGGGCGGTTCCGGGCTGTACGTCCGGGGGGCCGTCGACAACCTGGAGTTCCCCGGCACCGACCCCGAGGTCCGGGCGCGTCTGGAGGAGGAACTGGCCCTGCGCGGATCCGGCGCGCTGCACGCCCGGCTCGCCGCCGCCGACCCCGAGGCCGCCCAGGCGATCCTGCCGAGCAACGGCCGCCGGATCGTGCGCGCCCTCGAAGTGATCGAGATCACCGGAAAGCCGTTCACGGCGAATCTCCCGGGCCACGACTCCGTCTACGACACCGTCCAGATCGGTGTCGACGTGGCGCGCCCCGAACTCGACGAGCGCATCACCCGCAGGGTCGACCGCATGTGGGACGCCGGACTGGTCGAAGAGGTGCGCGCACTGGAGGCGCAGGGGTTGCGCGAGGGGCGTACGGCGTCGCGTGCGCTCGGCTACCAGCAGGTCCTCGCGGCGCTGGCGGGGCAGAGCACCATGGACGAGGCGCGAGCCGAGACCGTGCGTGCCACCAAGCGCTTCGCGCGCCGCCAGGATTCATGGTTCAGACGCGACCCGCGGGTGCATTGGCTCAAGGGGGGTCTCGCCGACCTGGCGGAACTCCCGGAGCTCGCACTGGCGTTGATCGAACGACCGGTCACAGCCTGATCACGTCATGGCATCGGGTCGCCCCGGCGGTCATCCCGGCCTCCGGGGGCGTGCCATCATCGAGCTTCGATCGACCAAGTGGAGTCCGAGTTGGGAGGGCGCGTGGCGATGGAGGCCGGCCCTCGTGACACCGCACAAGGCGCGGAGCACGGCGCTGCGGAGGACGCGGAACAGCTGGTTACCGAGGGGTACGCACTGGATCCCGACGACGACCCGCTGAGCCCCGACGGTCCTGACGACCAGACTCCCGGCGGCGTGAGCGACGACGGACCGGAACCGGACGAGATGACCGGGCCGGAGGTCGAGGTCGAGCTGCGCCCCCAGCGCAGGCTGCGGCTCTGGCAGCTCGCGCCCATCGTGGGCCTCGGCGCGGTCGGCTCCCTGATGTTCGCCTTCCCGCTCGCCTTCGAGTTCGGCGACGGCGGTGCCGTGGTCGCCATGCTGGGCCTGCTGATCTGCGCCACGGCGGCCGGCTGGGGCATGATGGCCGCCCGCCGCGTCGGTTACACGTGGCCCGGACTGCCCGCCCGAGGCACCGGCCGCCGCCCGGACTGGCGCATGGCCCTGCTCTACCTCCTGATCGTCGCCGCCGTGGTGGCGCTGGCCGTGTGGCGGGTGGCCCGGCTCCGTTAGGGGCCCGGTCAGGGCGGCCCCGCCACGTCCTGTCGTGCCGGTAGCCGGCGCCGTCACGAGGGTGCCGGATGTCCTCCGCGCCGACCCGTGCACGCTTCACGGGCTTCCGCACCCGCGTTCCCCGGGCTCTCGTCCCGCCCCTCCCCGGCTCCCGCACCGTTCACCGGTCCTGGCCTCCGGGGTGCTCCCGTACGATCGAGGAATGAGCACGCGGATCGCCTTCCTCAAGGGACACGGGACCGAGAACGACTTCGTGATCGTCCCGGACCCCGAGAACGCCATCGACCTCTCCCCGGCCGCCGTCGCGGCTCTGTGCGACCGCCGCGCGGGCATCGGCGGCGACGGTGTGCTGCACGTCGTCCGGTCCGCCGCGCACCCCGAGGCGAGGGAACTGGCGGCCGACGCCGAATGGTTCATGGACTACCGCAACGGCGACGGCTCCGTCGCCGAGATGTGCGGCAACGGCGTCCGCGTCTTCGCCCGGTACCTCCTGCACGCCGGTCACGTCACCGAGGGCGACTTCACCGTCGCCACGCGCGGAGGCGTGAAGAGGGTCCACATCGACAAGGACGGTGACGTCACGGTCGGTATGGGCGGCGCGCGCCTGCCCGAGGGGGAGGTCACGGTGAGCGTCGGCGCGCACAGCTGGCCCGCGCGCAACGTGAACATGGGCAACCCGCACGCGGTCGCCTTCGTGGACGATCTCGCGCAGGCGGGCGACCTGCTCTCCCCGCCGCCCTTCAGCCCCGCCTCGGCCTACCCGGACGGCGTCAACGTCGAGTTCGTCGTCGACCGCGGTCCCCGGCACGTGGCGATGCGCGTGCACGAGCGAGGCTCCGGCGAGACCCGGTCGTGCGGCACCGGCGCGTGCGCCGTCGCCGTGGCCGCCGCCCGTCGGGACGGCGTCGATCCGGCCGTCACCGGAACCCCGGCGACCTACACCGTCGACGTGCCCGGCGGCACGCTGGTGATCACCGAACGGTCCGACGGCGAGATCGAGATGACGGGTCCCGCGGTGATCGTCGCCGAAGGCGAGATCGATGCCAAGTGGCTGGAAACGGCGGCCCGTTGAGGTGTGGTAGGGCTTGACTTGGCGGACTTTGGACCATGGATGGCGTGCATATCCAAGCCCACCGTGCGGTCAGGGGTGCGAATCCATGGCGCACCCCGAGTGGGGCGGCCCGAAACCGCAAACCCCGGAGCCGTCCCTCGAATGGGTGATCCGTTTCACGCTCGGCGAGAGGCGGTCGGACGGGCGTGATGGGCTCGGTAGCATCAAGCACCGGCACGGACGGGGGAACGACACGATCCCCTGAGCCGCCGCACGCCATGGGGCACCCGTCCGCCGGTCCACGCAGCCGGAGGTGCCCATGAGCGCGGAGGCCACGAACCCCGCCGTATCGCCCGCCCCTGCGCCGTCGCCAGCGCACCGCAGGAAGGGCCGACCCCGTATCGACCTGCGCCGTCTGGGTCGCGCCGCACTCCTGGGTCCGACGACACGCGACCGGTTGCCCGACGCGATCAGCCACGTCGCCGACGCGCACCGCGCCCACCACCCCGACGCCGATCTGGAGCCGCTGCGCCGGGCGTACCTCCTCGCCGAGTCCTCGCACCGCGGCCAGATGCGCAAGAGCGGTGAGCCGTACATCACCCACCCGCTCGCCGTGACCCTGATCCTTGCCGAACTGGGCGCGGAGACCACGACCTTGACGGCCTCCCTGCTCCACGACACCGTCGAGGACACGGATGTGACCCTCGATCAGGTGCGCGAGGAGTTCGGCGAGGAGGTGCGGTACATCGTCGACGGCGTCACCAAGCTGGAGAAGGTCGACTACGGTGCCGCCGCCGAGCCCGAGACCTTCCGCAAGATGCTCGTCGCCACCGGCAACGACGTCCGCGTGATGTCGATCAAACTCGCCGACCGGTTGCACAACATGCGCACTCTCGGTGTGATGCGTCCCGAGAAGCAGGAACGCATCGCCAAGGTCACCAAGGACGTCCTGATCCCGCTCGCCGAACGGCTCGGCGTCCAGGCGCTCAAGACCGAGTTGGAGGACCTCGTCTTCGCGATCCTCCACCCCGAGGAGTACGCCCGCACCCGCGCACTCATCGCGGAGAACGCGGCGCGCGCGAGCGACCCGCTCGCGGAGATCGCCGACGAGGTGCGCGGGGTCCTGCGCGAGGCGGGCATCCAGGCCGAAGTCCTCATAAGGCCGCGCCACTTCGTCTCCCTGCACCGGGTCTCGCGCAAACGCGGACAGTTGCGCGGCTCCGACTTCGGCCGGCTCCTGGTCCTCGTCGGCGAGGACGCCGACTGCTACGCGGTCCTCGGTGAACTGCACACCTGTCTGACGCCCGTGGTCTCGGAGTTCAAGGACTTCATCGCCGTACCGAAGTTCAACCTGTACCAGTCGCTGCACACCGCCGTCGCCCGCGGTGACGGTCAGGTCGCCGAAGTCCTGGTCCGCACCCACCAGATGCACAAGGTCGCCGAGGCCGGCGTCATCGCGCTGGGCAATCCCTACGCCGCCCCGGCGGAGGAGCATCCCGACGGCGAGGGCGAGCGCGTCGACCCCACCCGCCCCGGCTGGCTCTCCCGGCTCCTCGACTGGCAGGAGGCGGCACCGGACGCGGACATGTTCTGGTCCACCCTGCGTGAGGACCTCGCCCAGGACCGCGAGATCACCGTCTTCCGGCCCGACGGGGGCACGTTGGGGCTCCCCGAGGGCGCCAGTTGCGTCGACGCGGCGTACGCGCAGTACGGCGAGGACGCGCACGCCTGCATCGGCGCCCGCGTCAACGGCCGTCTGGTGCGGCTGAGCACCGTCCTCAAGGACGGCGACACCGTCCAGCTCCTCATGGGCCAGGACCCGGCTTCCGAGCCCTCCAGGGAGTGGCTGGAGCACGCCCACACACCCGGCGCGCGCATCGCCATCCAGCGCTGGCTCGCCGCCCACCCCTCGCCCGCAGCCGACGAGGGGCACGAGGAGAGCGACGGCGCACGCAAGGACGGGACACCGGCCCTGCGCCCGGCCCTCGACGAGCCCGCCGCCACCTCCGACTCCGTCGGCGCCGCGGTCGTCGTCGACAGACCCGCGGCGACGGTACGCCTCGCGGGCTGCTGTACGCCCGTACCGCCCGATGAGGTCACCGGCTTCGCCGTCCGCGGGGGAGTCGTGACCGTGCACCGCGTCGCCTGCGCCGCCGTCACGCGCATGAAGGACCTGGGGCGCCCCGAGATCGAGGTGCGCTGGGGGGACACCACCGAGTTCCGGGTCACGCTCGTCGCCGAGTCCTTCCAGCGGCCCCACCTGCTCGCCGACCTCACCGAGGTCATCGCCCTCGAAGGCGTCGACATCGTCACCGCCACCGTCGAACCCCCGACCCAGCAGCGCGTCCGCCACACCTACACACTCCAACTCCCGGACGCCGCCCACCTCCCCGGCCTGATGCGGGCCATGCGGAACGTGCCCGGCGTGTACGACGTGGGCCGTGCCCAGCACCAGGCCGCGGCCACCGAATGACGTCGACGGCCGGTCTCCGCCGACGTCAGCGGGCTGCCGCCGCGTGACCCCCGGGGGGTGAAGGCGGCCCGGCGGACGGCAGGCCGCTCGTTCGGGTGGGACCGCTGCGCGTCGGCCACGCGCGACGCGGGAGCGCTGGTAGCGGTGGTCCATGCCGCTCACCCCACGCTCCAGGAGCCGCCGCGTCCAGGCCGCGCTGCTCGCCTCCGCCGTCTCCGTCTGCCTGATCGCCGCGAGCGCCCCCTCACCCGCCGAGCCCCTCGGCATCGGCGACCGCCTCTTCCCGCACCTCGGCAACCCCGGGTACGACGTGCGGTCGTACGACCTCTCCTTCCGCTACCCCGGCGGCAACCGTGAGCCGCTCACGGCCGTCACCACGATCGACGCCCGGACGACCTCCCGGCTGGAGCGGGTCAACCTCGACTTCTCGCACGGGAAGGTCGGCTCCGTCGAGGTCGACGGGGAACCCGCCGCCTTCACGAGCGCGGGCGAGGACCTGGTGATCACGCCCGAGGAGCCGCTGCCCGAGGGCCACCGCACCCGGATCACTGTGCGGCACACCAGTGACCCCGTGTACCCGCAGGGCGTGGAGGGCGGCTGGCTGCGGACCGCCGACGGACTCGCGATGGCCAACCAGGCCGACGCGGCGCACGTGGTGTTCCCCTGCAACGACCACCCCTCCGACAAGGCCATGTTCACCGTCCGTGTCACCGTGCCCGACGGCTACACGGCCGTCTCCAACGGCCTCGTCACCGGCACGGACCGCGCCGCCGGAACCACCACGTGGACCTATCGCACCCAGCACCCCATGGCCACCGAACTGGCCCAGGTCTCCATCGGCCGCTCCGCGGTCCTGCGCCGGACCGGACCGCACGGCCTGCCCGTGCGCGACGTGGTCCCCGCGAAGGACCGCGAGAAGCTCGAACCGTGGCTCAGGAAGACGCCCGCGCAGATCAAGTGGATGGAGGACAGGGTCGGCCCGTACCCCTTCGAGACGTACGGCGTGCTGATCGCCGAGGCGCAGACCGGGTTCGAGCTGGAGACACAGACCCTCTCCCTCTTCGAGCGAGAGCTGTTCGTCCGGCCCGAGTACCCCCGGTGGTACGTCGAGTCGATCATGGTGCACGAGCTGGCCCACCAGTGGTTCGGCAACAGCGTCAGCCCTCGCACCTGGTCCGACCTGTGGCTCAACGAGGGGCACGCCACCTGGTACGAGGCCCTGTACGCCGAGGAGGTCGCGGGCCGGACGCTTCAGGCGCGGATGAAGGCCGCGTACGGCGCCTCCGACCGCTGGCGTGCCGCCGGAGGGCCGCCCGCCGCACCCAAGGAGCCCAAGGACGGCCAGAAGATCGGCATCTTCCGGGCCAATGTCTACGACGGTGCCGCGCTCTTCCTCTACGCCCTGCGCCAGGAGATCGGCGCCCCCGCCTTCGACCGGCTGCAGAGGGCCTGGGTCACCGTCCACCGGGACGGTGTCGCCTCGACCGCCGACTTCCGGGACCTCGCCTCCGCGATCGCCGGACGCGACCTGCGCGGGTTCTTCCACGCCTGGCTGTACGAGGTCAGGACCCCGCCGATGCCGGGACACCCCGACTGGAAGCCGGTCCCGGCGAAGACGCCGGCGAAGCGGTAGCCGGCGGTGGGCGGCCGACGCCGGCGGTGGGTTGCGGATGCCGGTGGTCAGGGGCGGATGCCGGTGGTGGGCGACGGTCGTGAAGCGGCGGGCGGGGTCCATCGGGGTGTGGCGCCGGTGCGGACGGGCAATAACCCGGGTGACGAGACGGGGCGTACCGTGCGACCATCTTCGGGTCGGCGACGGGAATCTCCCGCAAGCCCCGGGCGTTGTCGCCTTCGACGGATCGTGATTCCTGTCGTGATCCGTCGCCTTCGGTATCCCTATCGACGTAAGGACCCAATGACCTCCTCTTCTTCCCCTTCCCAGGCCGCACAGAGCGCCTTCGCGCAGAACAACCCCGAGAATCTTCGGGCCGATGCCCTGATGGAAGAGGACGTCGCCTGGAGCTTCGAGATCGACGGAGAGCGGGACGGCGACCAGTTCGACCGCTCCGACCGCGCGGCTCTGCGCCGCGTCGCGGGCCTCTCCACCGAACTCGAGGACGTCACCGAGGTCGAGTACCGACAGCTCCGCCTGGAGCGCGTCGTACTCGTCGGTGTCTGGACCACGGGAACCTCGCGGGACGCGGAGAACTCGCTGGCCGAGCTGGCCGCCCTCGCGGAGACCGCGGGCGCGCTCGTGCTCGACGGCGTGATCCAGCGTCGCGACAAGCCGGACGCGGCCACCTACATCGGCTCCGGCAAGGCCAACGAGCTGCGGGACGTCGTCCTGGAGTCGGGCGCGGACACCGTCATCTGCGACGGTGAGCTGAGCCCCGGCCAGCTCATCCATCTCGAAGACGTCGTCAAGGTCAAGGTCATCGACCGAACGGCTCTGATCCTCGACATCTTCGCCCAGCACGCCAAGTCCCGCGAGGGCAAGGCGCAGGTCGCGCTCGCGCAGATGCAGTACATGCTGCCGAGGCTCCGAGGCTGGGGTCAGTCGCTGTCCCGTCAGATGGGCGGCGGCAAGGGCGGCGGCCTCGCCACCCGTGGTCCCGGTGAGACCAAGATCGAGACGGACCGGCGGCGGATCCGCGAGAAGATGGCGAAGATGCGCCGGGAGATCGCGGAGATGAAGACCGGCCGCGAGATCAAGCGTCAGGAGCGCCGCCGGAACAAGGTGCCCTCGGTCGCCATCGCCGGCTACACCAACGCGGGCAAGTCCTCCCTGCTCAACCGCCTCACGGGCGCGGGTGTGCTGGTGGAGAACGCCCTGTTCGCGACCCTCGACCCGACCGTGCGCCGGGCCGAGACGCCGAGCGGGCGGCTGTACACGCTGGCGGACACCGTCGGCTTCGTACGTCACCTGCCGCACCACCTCGTCGAGGCGTTCCGCTCCACGATGGAGGAGGTCGGCGACGCCGACCTGATCCTGCACGTGGTCGACGGCTCGCACCCCGACCCGGAGGAGCAGCTGGCCGCCGTGCGCGAGGTGATCCGTGACGTGGGCGCGACCAAGGTGCCCGAGATCGTGGTGATCAACAAGGCGGACGCGGCCGATCCGCTGACGCTGCAGCGGCTGCTGCGGGTCGAGAAGCGCTCCATCGCGGTCTCCGCCCGTTCCGGGCAGGGCATCGAGGAACTGCTCGCCCTGATCGACAACGAGCTGCCGCGCCCCTCGGTCGAGATCGAGGCACTCGTTCCGTACACCCACGGCAAGCTCGTCGCCCGCACCCACACCGAGGGCGAGGTGATCTCCGAGGAGCACACGCCGGAGGGCACCCTGCTCAAGGCCCGGGTGCACGAGGAACTGGCGGCCGACCTGGCGCCGTACGTTCCGGCGGCGACGGTCTGAGGCCGGACGGTTTCTGTCTGAGGCCGGACGGTTCCAGTCTGTGGCTTGATGGCCGGCGGCTTGCGGCCGGATGGTTTCGATCTGAGGCCTGACTCCAGCGCGGGATTTTTCGATCCCGCACTCGTGACCGACCAGAGGCCCGCCCCCTCCGCCGTGGGGGCGGGCCTCTGCTGTGTGATCGACAGCCGTATGCCTGTCACGCCGCCCACTGCGCGGGCGCTCCAAGGCGCACGGCGGAGGGCGCGTGACCCACCGAGGTCA